>JAIQFV010000025.1 GCA_020073085.1 Terriglobia bacterium
TCACGACTGTCCCCGTGCCATTCTTGTTCACCCCCTGGCTCAACACTGCCGAGGTGCTGCCCGCAAAGCTCGCATCCCCGTTATAAACTGCTGTGATCGAGTGAGTCCCTGCCGACAACGACACAGTCATCAAGCTCGCTGTACCCGCCGAGAGCGTTCCAGTACCGAGCGCCGTCGCCCCTTCGTTAAACGTCACCGTCCCGGTGGGCGTCCCCGCCCCGCTCGTCACCACCGCCGTAAATGTCACCGCCTGTCCGACGTTCGACGGATTGAGCGACGAAGTCAATGCGGTGTTCGTGGCAGCCAGCGTCACCGGTGGCGCGAGCACCCAAACGTCATCCACACTCAGCACATTGGGAGTACTCATCGCCCACGACGACATCTCCAGGCTGACTCCCCCGCTTGTGTAAGCCGGCCGCGAATCGAATCCGTTGTCCGTGGTATCCAGAACCTGAACCCCGTCGTAGTAGACTACGATCCGGTTCCCCTGGAAAGTCACCGTCAGCGTGTGCCACCTTGTCCCCACCCCCGGCAAACTGGCCTCGGCCATGGGAGTGAAACCCCACGTTCCCCAACTCCAAAACTTGATCAGTTTCACCACCGAGGAGCCGCCCACCGAGCCCTCCGGATACACCCACACCCCGTAGCGGGCCCCCGTCACCGCATCCACCCGGCCTCCCAGCCCCCCGCCAAACGCCCCCGCCGGCAGCTGCAGCCGCCCCTCCACCGTGTAATCGCTCCAGTTCCCCGCCGCGTAGGCGTACCCGTCATTGTTCACCGGGCTGGTTCCCGTCATCGTCCCGCCCGCCACATTCCACGTTCCCTGCACCGTCGTCCACAGAGGATCGGATCCGCCCGGCCCCGAAAACGCATCACTCAACAGCAGAACGCTGCCAGCCGGCCACAACGTCAAGGCCCCGCTCCGGTTTGTCCCCACGTAACTGGCCGTCACCGCCAACGGCGTCATCCCTGACACCGCACTGGTGCTGACGCCGAACGTCGCACTCGTGGCGCCCCCCTCCACCGTCACGCTCGCCGGCACCTGCGCCACCGCCGGATTGCTGCTCTGAAGCGTCACCACCGCTCCCCCCGACAGCGCCGGCCCGGTCAGGGTCACCGTCCCTTGCGACCCGCTTCCCCCCGTCACCGCCCCCGGATTCAGGGTCACCGAATCCAACGTCACGGAGGTCACCGTGAGGGTTACGGTCGCGACGTTCGACAGTACACCTCCGGCGCTCGCCTGGTACGTGAAATTGTCGGTCCCACTGAAACTGACGAACGGGGCGTAGCTGAATGAGCCATCCGACTGCAGGCTGAGCGTCCCCTGTGCTGTTGAACTCACCAGCGTGGCGGTTAATCCGGCGCCCGTGTCATTGCCCAGCACCCCAGGCGCCGGAACATTCAACGTGCCACCCTGCGCTACACTATAGGCGTCGTTCTGCGCCACTGGCGCCAGTGGCGTTACGGTGATCGTCACGGTTGCAGTGTTCGAAAGTTCGCCTCCCGCGCTTGCCTGGTACGTGAAACTGTCGGCTCCGCTGAAACTGGCAAAGGGAGCGTAACTGAACGAGCCATCCGACTGCAGACTGAACGTTCCTTGTGCTGGTGGACTCACCAGCGTGGCCGTCAAGCCCGCACCCGTGTCATTGCCCAACACCCCGGGAACTGTGACATCCAGCGTGCCACCCTGCGCCACACTGTAGGCATCATTCTGCGCCACCGGCGTCAGCGACGTCACCGTGAGGGTCACGGTCGCGACGTTTGACAGCACACCTCCCGCACTCGCCTGGTAGGTGAAACTATCGGTCCCACTGAAACTGGCGAAGGGCGCGTAACTGAACGAGCCGTCCGACTGCAGACTGAAGGTCCCATGCGTCGGTGAGTTCACCAGCGCGGCCGTTAATCCATCGCCCGTGTCATTGCCCAACACCGCTGGAGCAGCCACCTCCAGCGTGCCACCTTGCATTACGCTGTAGGCGTCATTCTTTGCGACCAGGGTGAGGGGGTACGAGACTTCGACACTGGAAACCGTTGTCCCCACCTGTACTTTGATTCCCTGATGGTAGGTCCTGTAGCTGCCTGGATCGGCCACCACCCCGTTCAGCTTGACTTCGACATCACTCGAGACAACCGTCCAGTTGGGAATGACCAGCTCGATAGCGGTGTCAGCGTCCGTGGCCCCTGTAATCGACGCCGTGGCGACCAAATGATGATCGGTAATCAAGCAACTGGGAGTTACCTGCACGGGTGACCGTTTCGTCCACCAACCCAACACCGTGGTCGCATTCACCGGCCAGATGGCGGGCTTGGCTGCAGCGTACTGGATGTACGCGGCGGGATTCGGATTCGTCGAAGGTTCATGCATGTATAAGTTGATGAGTGCACCCAGGCCGTAGTAGTAGTCGACCAGGCCCTGGATCGTAGGCGGGGTGTGGTATGGATTTATAGCTTGAGCGATGTCCCCATTGATGTACCAATCGCTGACAGGCAAGGTGACGAAGCTGAATCGCTTCCCCTGCGTCTCGGTTGAAACGGTCCAATGGGGAAAGGGGCTGAGCTTCTGCTCGCCCGCCGTCGCAACACCCAGTTGTTCCAAAATCTGATAAGAACCTTCCCGTGTTGAGTTGAACCATGGCGAAACCCAATTGCGCGTGTTGGTACTCAAACCTGAAAGCCAGCCGTCAAGGTCGGCAAAGGAGGCTGCGATGGAGGCCGAGGCATAGGCGCCCCCGCTGGGGTAACCCGGCGGCAAAATGTCCAGGATTTCGTCTGGTCCCCAATGCCAGTAATCACCATCGCTCACGGTTAAGTCCGGGTTTCCGGGGTTACTCAGCCCCCCGTTGTGCGACCCGATCGTTGCGCCGGACAACGAAACTGCCCGTCGCAGGCTGGCTATCGTGTCCGGTGAATTTTCCATCTCCACGCGCAGCACGCCAGTGCAGAAATAGTAGTCCCCCCTGGCTCCAACGGAACTGTCAAACTGAGCGGAGGATTCTATGGAACTGATCAGGCTCTGACTGTTTTCAAAGTCATGCCGGACAGCGTATGCGGAATTGTAAGGGTAGGGCCAGGGACTCACCTTGATGAGGGGAAGGTTGGCCGTCTCGAAGGCCCATTCGATGGCATTGCGGAATATTCCGTACGCGTACATCCCAGGGGCCCAACCTCCGTGCCCAATGAGGGGCTGCATCGCGGCATGATAGATGAAGTATCCTTTGCCGTATGATTTCGTCGCCAAATACGGGTTGCCGCTCCCGAGGGCGATTACTGTTGCGCCGTCGGCATTGGTCATCCACATATTGTGATAAAGCTCGATCTCGTGGTCCGGCGTTTTCCCCCAGGAAACGTCCTCCGAGGTCAACGGCATCCGCCAAATGAGTTGCCCGTCGGGAATGTGGGACACGAGGCGATGGTCGATCATTTTGTAAAAGTCCCAACTTTGATCCCAGTTCTGAAGGCTCGCGTTCATCATGTGCAGGCCCATGGCATCGGCCAGCGCAAAATCACCCCGCGTCGTCCCGTCGGGATTGCGCGTGAACGACGACGAACCGACAAACAGAAACCCGCCTGCGGAGACATAGTTCTCGAGCGGCGTCACCTCGTCGTCACTGACGGCTTCAGAGGCGAGGCTGATGACGATGGGATATTTGGGCGAGCCGTCGGGATTGAGCAGACTGCCGGCACGGATGTCGGCGTCGCTGACCACCACAAACGGGGTGCCATCGGAGCGCAGGGCTTCCTTCAGCGACTCCGGCATTACGAAGTAGTGCCAATACGGAGTCCACCACTGGTGACCCGTATACCCCGCGCCGGTGGGCGTCGCCCCACTGGCGGGCATGGTCTCCAGGGCCTGGGTCAGTTCTGAAACGTGGATTGCAACGACAGGCTCCGCCGCAAGCGCGGAGAAAGTGAAAGAAATCAGCAGGCAGGCTGCCAGCAAAAGCTTTCGCATACTATGCTCCCCGGGCGGCCACGAGGACCGTCCATAGTCTGCATTCTTCGCCGAACAGATTCTTGGGTTACTTCGCTTTCAAAACGATAACAGTAACGCCCCTCAACCGCACCACGGCAAGTCACGCCGGGCTTGGGAAGTGCTGCAACTCCCTCTTGTGCCTCCCGTCAATCCAAATACGAGCGGCTCTCCGTCGGGATATCCGGATGCACCGTACAACCTCACCTTCCTGAATCATTGCCAAAGACATGAAACATGCGCCTTCAATCATCGGTTCCCAACGACTTGATGCCCCATTGTGTGAAACACTTCACAATCGACACCATTCCCCTTCGCCTCAATGTTCGGTGAACGATATCATTAGTCTTTATGAGTGATTATGCGCTCCTTGAGACCTCGAACCAGTGGTGCTTATCGTTCAGAACGTGTCAAAAAGCTCTCAGAGCGAAAGGGGCTGAATTGCAGTCCTCCCTATTCTTGCTCATCTCTTTCGATTTGTCAACCGACCTTGTGAACGGGATCACTTAATGATTTGTACGGGAAGAGGTTCAGTGCCAGGCACGCGGCAACCTCATGAACCCACAAGACTTGTCAAGGGCTGATCGAGGCTTGGAACCCCTCCACCGAGCGAGAGAATCTTTCAAGACAAGTCAGGATTCGAGTCCGAAGCGCAGGACCAGGCCTGAGCGGAGCGGCCCTCCAAGCCCCTGAAATTTCACGCCGATGTGTCGCAGGGGTCATTCCCTTCAGCAGGACGGTGACATAAATCACCAAAACGAGTTTGAATTAGCGGTCAAAGGAATTAACATAGAAACGCTGTGTGCGCCCTGCTGAGAGAATTCCAGCACGGCTTGAGATCCACCTGCGGGCTATTCTCGAGGTTTTTTACTTTTATCGCGGTTGTCCGCACAAAGTGAGCGGGCCGGAGCTGAAGTACTCATTCAATTTCCGGAAGGATCCTACCGCTTTACTGTCCCGGCTGGGAGCAGACCGTGGTGACAACTATGGGTCAAGCTTGGCCGCGTCCGTCGCAGAACGTGCGGCTGACCGGCGATGACGTCCATGTCTGGCGAGCCTCTCTCTCCCCATCCGTTCCCTTGGTCGACCAGATGGCCGGACTCCTTTCGGACGATGAACATGAAAGGGCCGGGAGGTTTCATTTTCAAGTGGATCGAAGGAGATTCATTGTGGGGCGCGGCCTTTTACGCACCCTCCTTGGAACATACCTTGAAGTTCAACCGACAGCCCTACGATTCCAATACGAACCCCAAGGTAAACCCTACCTGGCGGCGCCAGAAGGTAAAGAAAAATTGTCTTTTAATTTATCCGATTCAGGAGATTTGGCGCTTTATGCGTTCGCCCTGAACCGGAGAATTGGAATCGACCTGGAACGGCTTCGGGCCGTTCCTGATCTGTTGGAGATTGCCAAGCGATTTTTCGCCCTGGAAGAATTTGAGGAATTATGTTCACTCCCCGCCGACTTGCAGCGAGAGGGGTTCTTCCGGTGTTGGACCCGAAAGGAAGCCTATCTAAAGGCCATTGGAGAAGGATTAGGGGTTCCACTGGACCAATTTGTTGTCTCGCTTGATTCCAGAGATGGGGCAAGAGTGGTCCGTGTCCTGGGGGACCCTGAGGAGGCCGCGCGGTGGTCTCTCACGGAACTCGCTCCCGCCGCGGATTATGTCGCCGCGCTTGCCGTCGAGGGGCAGCCGTGGCAGCTCTCCTGTTGGGATGGGACGGCCCTCCCCCCACTTCTTTAAACGAATTCGGAAATTGAATGTGCAGGACCGAGTATGGTGCAGCTGGTTCGCCAAGGAGACCCCACGATCACCAGGCGATCATGTACAGGACTCTCAAAAATTTAGCCGACCGGTGGTGCGCCTGTGCCCTGAAAGAGCCGGAGAACAAACAACGATTTTCTGACGCACACAATTTCCAGATGTGTCAATTTTGAGTGGATCGCGAATGATGGAATATTTAATTCGAGGAAACAGTCGTGAGCTTTCAGATAGAAGGTTGTCAACTTCCTGTATTCCTGGCCTCCTAATAAAGGGTTTTCTCGCCATGGTAGGCGCGGAATCTGCGTCTCATCCGACAATCGAGGCGTGAAGTCTGAGAAGTTAGTTCAACGACACTTAAGTTCCGCGCAGGTGGGCGCAAGGGCGTGCCTGTGTGAGCGAGTGTCAACGGTGGTATCGGGGGTATTTTCATGATAGTCTTTAAGTCAGTGACTGGTGGGGCTGGGAGGGAGTATCCCCGCCTGAACTCAGGAAAGGGATTTCCCAAATTTGGGAATTCTCCCGAGGCAGATTTCGCCGCTCATCCACTGAAGAGAAGGACATTCCAGGCTGTGCAAGTGTCGAAGCAGCGGTGTCCGTATCGGATAAAACTTATGAAATCAGAGTTGGACCCCGGATCAGGAAGAAGCGCGCCCGGAGACATCCTTCGTAACAATTTTTTCACAATTCATGTGTACAATCTCTTGAGACAAGGAAGGGCCTCTTGGAGGCCACGTCAACAATACAACTCGTAGAAAGGGCTGCTCCCTGAGGGGGCGGCCTTCCTGACTCCAGAGAGGAGTCGACCTACCTTGAAAACACAAGAAAAAGTGACCGAACCCAGGGAAGGGAGGATAGAGGATTCCTATTCCCTCTCTCCGATGCAGCAGGCCATGCTGTTCAACTATCTGGATGACCGGCATTCCGGCGTTGATATCGAGCAGATCGTTTCGACCTTGCATGAAAGAGTGCACCCTGCTCACTTCCAACAGGCCTGGCGGAGGGTGGTGGAGAGGCATCCTATTCTGAGAACCACCTTTGAATGGGAAGCCCTTGCAGATCCTGTTCAACGTGTGCACAGTCATGCATTCCCACCGTTTGAAGAGTTCGACTGGCATTCACTTTCCCCGGCCGAGCAGGAAAAGGGATTGACCTCGTATCTCGATTCGGATCGCCACCGCGGTTTTCTGCTCAATGAACCGCCGCTGATGCGGATTGTCCTGTTCCAAATGGGTGCTGAGGACTATCGATGTGTGTGGACATTCCACCATGCCCTTCTGGATGGGCGGTCTTTTCCGCTCGTGCTGAAAGAAGTGTTTGCCTTCTACGAAGCCTTCTCGCAGGGGCGTGAACTGACATTGGATGTTCCCCGCCCCTTTGGCGACTTCATCAACTGGTTTCAGGAAAAAGATCATTTGAAGTCGGAGCCTTTCTGGAAGGAAATGCTCAAGGGGTTTACCACCCCAACCCTCTTAAACCTTTCTCGCGAGCCCGTTCAAGAGCCGGGGGCCAAGACTCATGGAGCCCGGGAAGTTCGGCTTTCAAAGGAATTGACCGCCGCTTTGAATTCCTGCGCGCGCGAGAATGGACTCACGGTGAACACGTTTATCCAGGGGGCGTGGTCGTTGCTGCTTCACCATTACAGCGGCGAAGACGATGTCGTTTTCGGCGCCACCCGGGCCTGCCGCCGCACTGCCCTGGAGGGGGCGGAGTCGATGATGGGGATCTTTATCAACACCCTTCCGGTCAGGGTGCAGATGACCTCCGATATGTCGCTCATCCCTTTTCTCAAGGGGCTCCGCGCTCAGCAAGTTGTCTTGCGCGACTATGAACACACCCCGCTTCACCTGGTTCAAGGATGGACAGAAGTGCCCCGGGGGAAGCCATTATTTGACAGCATCGTGGTTTTTGAGAACTATCTCTTAAACGCTGCCTTGCGCGCGGGAGGCGGCCATTGGCTTCACCGTGAATTCCGCTATATCGGGCAGACGAATTTTCCTCTCACTCTGATTGGATACGCTGACGAAGAACTTCTTCTCAGAATTGAATACTATCGAAACCGCTTCGATGACTCGGCGATTGAACGGATGCTGGTCCATTTGAAAGTTCTCCTGGGCAACATGGTCGCCAATCCAAACCAGAGGTTGGCAGAAGTAAAGATTTTGGGAAACGATGAATACCGGCAATTGGTGGAGGGTTGGAATGAGACCGCAGTGGCCTATCCCGAGGGGGTGTTGCTGCATCAGCTCTTTGAGGCCCAGGTGGAGAAGACGCCCGACGCCGTGGCGGTGGTGTTCGAAGGGGAGCAGTTGAGCTACCGTCAACTCAACCAGCGGGCCAATCAACTGGCGCACTTCCTTCGTTCCCTGGGGGCCGCCCCCGACACCTTCGTCGGCGTATGCATGGAGCGCTCCCTGGAGATGGTCGTGGCCTTGTACGGGATCCTCAAGGCGGGCGCCGCTTATGTGCCCATCGACCCGGACTATCCCCGCGAGCGGGTGGCCTTCATGCTGGAGGACGCCCACACCCCGGTGCTGTTGACCCAGCAGCGGCTGGCTGCCGATCTGCCCGCGCACGGGGCACGGATGGTGTGTTTGGACACCGCCTGGCCGGAGATTTCACAGCACCGGGGTCAGAACCCGGAGGTGACCGCTACCGCCGGGAATCTCGCTTACATGATTTACACCAGCGGCTCCACCGGCAAACCCAAGGGGGCCATGAACACGCATCGCGGCATCTCGAACCGCCTCCTGTGGATGCAGGAGCGGTATCAGCTGACGGCGGCGAATGTGGTGATGCAGAAAACCCCGTTCAGTTTCGACGTCTCGGTGTGGGAGTTTTTCTGGCCGTTACTCAACGGCGCCTCGCTCGTGGTGGCGCGGCCGGGGGGACACCAGGACCCGGCCTACCTGGCGGATTTGATTGAGCACCGCCACATCACCGTGCTGCATTTCGTGCCTTCGATGCTGCGGGTGTTCCTGGAAGAGCCGGGGCTGGAGCGCTGTCGTTCACTGCGCCATGTCATCTGCAGCGGCGAAGCGCTGGGCTTTGATCTGCAGGAACGGTTCTTCGAGCGCCTCCACGCGCAGTTGCACAACCTGTATGGCCCCACCGAGGCGGCCGTGGATGTGACGCACTGGACGTGCCAGCCCAACAGTCCCCTGCACTTTGTCCCGATCGGACGGCCGGTGGCCAACACCCAAACCTATATCCTGGACGGACGCCTGCAGCCGGTGCCGATCGGGGTGGCGGGCGAGTTGCATCTGGGCGGGGTGCAGATCGGACGGGGCTACCACAACCGGCCCGAACTGACGGCCGAGAAATTCATCCCCGATCCGTTCCGACAGGAGCCCGGGGCTCGGCTGTATAAAACGGGCGATCTGGCGCGCTATTTGCCGGACGGCAACATTGAGTTTCTGGGTCGCATCGACCACCAGGTCAAGATCCGCGGCTTGCGCATTGAACTCGGCGAGATTGAATTCCAGCTGGCAGCCCATCCGGCGGTGAAGGAGGTCGTTGTGGTGGCTCGCCAGGATGAGCCCGGCGACCAACGGCTGGTGGCTTATCTGGTCGCGGGCGAAGCCGCGGCGCCGGGCACCAGCGAGCTGCGGACCTTCCTGCTGCACACCCTGCCTGACTACATGGTCCCGGCTGCTTTTGTGTGGCTCAAGCAACTCCCCCTCTCCCCCAACGGCAAAGTCGACCGCCGCGCGCTGCCGGCCCCTGACAAGACCCAGCGCGATCTGGAAAAGCCTTTCGTCGCGCCGCGAACCGAATTGGAACGGGCGCTGGCCGGACTCTGGCAAAGTGCACTCAACGTGGAAAAGGTCGGTTTGGAAGACAATTTCTTCGAACTCGGCGGGCATTCCCTGCTTCTGGTTCAGGTCCATGGAAAACTGCGGGCGCATCTCCACCGCGACCTGCCCATCACCGAGCTGTTTCAATACCCCACCATCCGTGCGCTGGCCGAGCACCTGAGCGAATCCGCGCCGAAAGAGGGTTCGACCAAGAACATCCGGCGGCGCGCCGAGCGGCAAATCGCAGCCCGGTCACGGCGTGTGGAACTCGAGAAGGAACTCGACAAATGAAAGAGAACCCAAAAAGCAAATCCATCGGCGATGTGGCTGTCATCGGTATGGCAGGCCGATTCCCGGGTGCGCGGAATATCGAGTCTTTCTGGCGGAACTTGAAAAACGGGGTGGAGTCCATCCGATTTTTCACCGACGAGGAACTGGCCGCCGCCGGGGTCGATGCCGAGTTGCTGTCAAACCCGAGCTATGTCAAGGCCCGGGGGGCGCTTGAAGACATCGATCTGTTTGACGCCGGGTTCTTCGGTCTGATTCCCAGAGAAGCCGAAACGATGGACCCGCAACATCGCCTCTTCCTCGAGACCTGTTGGGAGGCGCTGGAAAACGCCGGATACGACCCCGAGAAGTACGACGGAGCCATTGGACTTTGCGCTGGCGTCAACATGAGTACGTACCTGTTCGCCAACCTCGGCGCCGACCGGGAGTACATTGAAAGTTTGGTCAGCTCCACGGATGCTGGCGCCTTCCAGATTTATCTAGCTAACGAAAAAGACCACTTGACCACACGCGTCGCCTACAAACTCAATTTGAAGGGGCCGGCTATAACGGTGCAGACCGCATGTTCCACCTCCCTGGTGGCGGTCTGCCAGGCCTGTCAGAGCCTGCTGTCCTACCAATGCGACATGGTGCTGGCCGGAGGGGTGGCGGTGACAGTTCCGCAGATAGGGGGCCATCTGTATCGGGAAGGCGCCATCCTGTCCCCGGACGGGCACTGCCGCGCCTTTGACGCCCAGGCTCAAGGCACCTTGTTCGGAAGCGGGGTCGGCGTCGTTCTGCTGAAGCGGTTGGAGGAAGCCCTGGAGGATGGCGACACCATCCTGGCCGTCATCAAGGGATTTGCCTTGAACAATGACGGATCTTCTAAAGTCACTTATACGGCCCCCAGCGTGGACGGCCAGGTGGATGTGATAGGGCTGGCGCAGGCCCTTGCCGGTGTGGACGCCGACACCATCAGCTACGTCGAGGCCCATGGTACGGGGACCCCGCTGGGCGACCCGATCGAGATCGCCGCGTTGACCCAGGCCTTTCGACAGAGCACCGACAAGAAAGGGTTTTGCGGCGTCGGGTCGGTGAAAAGCAACATTGGACACCTCGACTCTGCGGCGGGTGTGGCGGGTTTGATCAAAACCGTCCTTGCGTTGCAGCACAATTTGATTCCCCCCTCGTTGCATTTCACCGAGCCCAATCCTAAGATTGATTTTGCCAACAGCCCCTTCTACGTGGTCGCGCGGCCGACCGAATGGCCCAATCACGACACGCCCCGCCGCGCCGGTGTCAGCTCGTTTGGTATTGGTGGAACCAACGCGCACGTGGTGCTTGAAGAGGCGCCCCCGCGCGAGCCTTCAGGGCCGTCCCGCTCTCGACAACTGCTGCTCGTCTCGGCCCGGTCCGCTGCAGCGTTGGACCAGGCGACCACTGCCCTCGCGACACACCTCCGAACGCAGCCTGACCTGAGCCTGGCCGATGTGGCTTACACACTCCAGGTGGGCCGCCGTGCATTCCCGCAGCGTCGAATGGCGGTTTGCGGTGATGCGAACGACGCCGTGGAGGTCCTTGAGAAGCGCGACCCCAAGCGCGTATTCACACAAGCGGCTGAGCAACACGACCCGCCGGTGATGTTCATGTTTCCCGGCCAGGGCGCTCAATATGTGAATATGGGCGCCGAAATCTACCGGACCGAACCTGTATTCAAAGAGGCCATGGACCGGTGTGCCGAGTTGCTGCAACCGCATCTGGGTCTGGATTTGCGGTCTATTCTCTATCCCCCGCCCGACCAGGTTGCGGTGATGGGGGAGCGGCTACTGCAAACACAGATCACTCAGCCCGCTTTATTTGCGATTGAATATGCCCTCGCGCAGTTATGGATCAGTTGGGGGGTGCGGCCGGCGGCGATGATCGGCCACAGCGTCGGTGAATATGTGGCCGGCTGCCTGGCGGGGGTATTCCCGCTGGAAGAGGCCCTGCCCCTGGTGGCGAACCGCGCGCGACTGGTACAGGCTCAACCCCGCGGGGCCATGGTGGCTGTTCGCCTGCCCGAGAGTGAGATTCTGCGGCTGCTGAACGCAGATCTCTCCATCGCCACGATCAACTCGCCTTCGCTGTGCGTCGTCTCCGGACCTTTCGTCGCCGTGGAGGCCTTCGAGCAGCGACTGAAAGAGGCTGGCGTGGTCAACACGCGGCTGCATACCTCGCACGCCTTTCACTCGGCGATGATGGAGCCGGTGCTGGCTCCGTTCACGGAAATCCTCAACAAAGTCCGGTTTCATGAGCCGAAAATTCCATACGTCTCGAACGTCACCGGCCGCTGGGTCACCACGGCTGAATCCACCGACCCCCATTATTGGGCCGGCCACGTGCGCCAGGCGGTGCGGTTTGCGGACGGTGTCGCCCTGTTGCTCGAGAACCCGCACGCGGTGTTGCTGGAGGTGGGTCCCGGCCACACGCTGACCGCATTGACACGACAGCATCCGGCCTGTGCGAGAAAGCAGGTGGTGCTGGCATCCCTTCCGACGGCCGAGGATCCGGAGGAGCAGTCGGTCCTCACCGCGCTGGGCCGAGCGTGGCTCGCAGGCGTGACCGTGGATTGGACGGCATTTTACACGCAAGAGCAGAGGCGGCGTGTGGCTCTGCCGACCTATCCTTTTGAGCGGCAACGCTGCTGGATCGAGCCCGACCGGTCGGTGGGCCAGCGGGCGAGCCGCCCTCTCGCTGCTGCAGCGCCGACGGAGGGCCTGCCGGCAGCCGTCCCGGGCGGGCAGGCTGCGATAGTCTCCGCCGTCCCGCCGGCAACCCGCAAAGAGCAGATCGTTTTAGAATTAAAAAATCTGCTGCAAGAGTTGTCGGGGATAGATTGCGGTGACGTGGAGAACAACACCACCTTTGTGGAAATGGGTTTTGAGTCGCTTTTCCTGACGCAGGTCAGCGCCGCCATTGAAAAACGTTTTGGCCTTCGCGTCGCCTTCCGCCAATTGCTGGGGGAATTTTCCACGCTCGACAAGCTGGCCGATCAACTGGAGAGCGTTTCCAGGCCCGCGGTGGCAGCAGCGCCGGAGCTGGTGGCCGCGAGTACTGGTCCGACCGACCAGAAGGCGCCTCTGACCGAAGCGCAGCGGGAAGTGTGGCTGGCCACGATGATGGGCGGCGACGCCTCGTGTGTCTTCAACCAGTCGTGCACGTTAAATTTCCATGGGCTCCTGCGACGGGAGGCTCTCGAGCGAGCCATGGAGGGATTAATCTCCCGGCATGAAGCATTACGGACCACATTCTCGGAATTGGGCGATTTCCAGCAGATTGCGCCGAAGCTGACGGTGGAATTGTCTTTCTTTGACCTTTCGCAAATCGAGCCGAGCCAGCGCGATAACCAGCTGGCGGGGATGTTGGCCAATGAAGCGTCGAGTCCATTCGACCTCGTACATGGACCCGTGTTGCGCGCGCGGGTAGTGAAGCTGGAAGATCGACACCATGCGCTGATGTTCACGATCCATCACATCGTGTGTGACGGCCGTTCGCTGGCCCTGTTGTTACATGATCTGGGCGAATTGTATTCCGCGGAATGTCAGGGGCTGCCGTCTCAACTCACTCCGCCCCGGTCCCTGAGAGAATACGCGCAGGAGGGCGCCCGGTTGATCCAAAGCCCGGAGTACGCGGAAGCCGAGGCCTACTGGCTGAAGCAATTTGCGGATGAACCGCCGGCGCTGGAGTTGCCCACCGACCGGCCGCGGCCGCCGGCGAAGACCTTTCGCGGGGCGCTCATCAACGTGGTCGTGCCACCCGAGCTGTGCCAGCAACTCAGACGCGCCAGTACCCGTTACGGCTGCACTTTGTTTACGACGCTTTTGGCCGCTTACTTTTTGTTTTTGCATCGGCTGACAGGCCAGGAAGAAATCGTGGCAGGCGTGCCCGTTGCCAGCCCGGGCGTTGAGGGGAAGGATCGCCTGGTCGCCCACACCGTCAACTTTTTACCGGTGCGCGGCCGCCTCGCCGACAGCATGCGGTGGACCGAGCATCTGGAGGCGGTAAAACAGGTGTTCCTGGAGGCCTACGAGCACCGCCATGTCACTTACGGCACCCTGATTCAAAAACTGAAGTTGGGACGCAACCTCAGCCGGATGCCGCTGGTGTCGGCCGCATTCAACTTCGCCCATGGGAAACAGACGCTGCGGTTTTTTGAATTACAAACGCAACTTGGCCTCAACCCATACAGCTTCACCAATTACGATCTCAACTTCGATTTCAGCGAAGATGAGGATTCGTTGGAACTGGATTGCATTTATAACGCAGACCTGTTTGAGGTGAATACAGTCCAGCGCTGGTTGGGCCACCTGCAGACTCTGTTGGAAGCCATCGCGGCCCATCCCACGGATCCCATCGCGGCGCTGTCGTTATTGTCGGAACGGGACCGTCATCGATTGCTCATCGAGTGGAACGGCACACAGTCCGATTATCCTTGCGACGTCACTTTAACGCAGCTCCTTGAGGCCCAGGCTGCGCGAACTCCCCAGAGAGTGGCCGTTGTCGCAGACGACAAGACGCTCACTTATTCTCAGCTGAACACCCGGGCCAATCAATTGGGTGCTGCTCTCCAGGCGTGTGGGGCTGGGCCGGATTCGATCGTCGGTCTCTACCTGGAGCGCTCATCCAACTTGCTTGTCGCCCTGCTGGGTGTGCTCAAGGCCGGAGGTACCTATCTGCCCCTGGACCCAGCCTTCCCCCGCGAGCGACTGGCCTTCATGATCGAAGACTCCCAGGCTTCGGTATTGCTCACCGACTCACAAATGCTGCCGACCCTGCCTCCCCATTCTGCCCGGGTTCTGCTCCTCGATGATCCAGCACTGAACTCAATGGGAGAAGAGAATCTACCCGTGGAGTCCGGTCCCGAGCATCTGGCTTATGTCCTTTACACCTCCGGGTCAACGGGCAAGCCGAAGGGGGTGCAGATTCCGCACCGCGCCGTGGTCAATTTCCTGCATTCCATGCAGCGGGAGCCCGGTTTGACGGCGGACGACGTTCTGCTTGCAGTCACCACGTTATCGTTCGATATCGCCGGGTTGGAGTTGTACCTGCCCTTGATGGTGGGAGCGCGGGTCGTGGTGGCAAGCCGCGAGACCGCTGCCGACGGCATACGACTGGCTGATCTTATGGAGCGCTCTGCGGCCACGGTCATGCAGGCCACTCCGGCGACGTGGCGAGTGCTTGTGGAATCCGGATGGAAGGGCAACCCGTCGCTCAAAATTCTCTGCGGCGGGGAAGCTCTGTCCCGCGAGTTGGCGCAACAACTGCTCTCCCGCTGTGGTGAGCTGTGGAATCTCTACGGACCCACCGAGACAACCATCTGGTCGACAGCCGCTCGAGTCTCGGCGTCGGATGAAAAGATCACCATTGGCCGACCCATTGCCAACACCGAAATTTACATTCTGGATTCTAGTCTTCAACCGGTGCCGGTCGGAGTCGCAGGGGAGCTTCACATTGGCGGCGACGGGCTGGCCCGGGGTTATCTCAACCGTGACGAGCTGACGGCTGAGCGCTTTATCAACCATCCTTTCAACTCCGACCCGGGGGCTCGCCTTTACAAGACCGGCGACCTCGCCCGTTATCGGGCCGATGGCAACATTGAACACCTCGGGCGCCTGGACTTCCAGGTCAAGCTGCGCGGTTTTCGCATTGAATTGGGTGAGATCGAGTCATTGCTGCGACAACAGAGCGCGGTGCGTGAGGCGGTCGTGATCGTGCGCGAGGACACGCCCGGGGACCAGCGGTTGGTTGCCTATCTACTCGCACGGCCGGGCCAGACCCCCGACTTCGCGGAGTTGCGCCAGTACCTGCGTACTTCCCTTCCTGACTATATGGTTCCCTCCTTCTTCGTCCTGCTCGACACGCTGCCACTGACACCCAACGGTAAGATTGACCGCCGTGCCCTGCCCGTCCCGGAAGGCAAACGACTGGTCGAAATTTCATTTGTCGCACCCCGAACCCCCCTTGAAGAATCAGTTGCGAATGTCTGGCAGGAACTCCTCGGCGTTGACCGTGTCGGAATCCACGATGACTTCTTTGATCTGGGGGGACATTCGCTCACAGCTATTCAGGTTAAATCGAGACTTCTCGAAAGAACGCATGTCGATCTGCCTTTACGCAGCCTGTTTGAATCCCCCACGGTGGCAGGTCTCGCGGAGCAAATCGAAGCCATTCGATGGTCGAAACAGAGCGAGGGTGCCTCTGGAGAGAACCTGGAACACGACCGCGAGGAAGTGGAGATATGACTCCTATCGAGATTCTGTCCCACTTGCGCGGGCTGGATATCCGGATCCGGGTGGAGGATGAAAAACTCCGCGTCAACGCGCCCAAGGGGGCCCTGACGCCTCAACTACGCGCAGAATTGGAGAGGCACAAGGCTGAGCTCGTGGCTTATTTGCGATCGGTCGAAGCCGCTGGGCTGTCTCAGATCCAGCCATTACGGCCGATCCCCAGGCAGACCCACCACCTGCTTTCCTTTGCACAACAGCGCCTTTGGCTCCTTGACCAAATGGAGCCCGACAGTCCTGTCTACAACATTTCCGGCGGGACGAGCCTCGCAGGTCCGCTCAAGATAGACGCGCTTGAGCAGGCCCTCAACGAGATCATTCGACGTCACGAGGTTTTACGTACTACCTTTGGTGAATCGGACGAACAGCCTGTCCAGAACATCGCCCCCTCAATGGTGTTGAAACTCCCTGTTGTGGACTTGACTTCTCTCACAGCGGAGCAGTGTGAACTTGAGATCCAACGAATTGCCGTCGAGGAGGCCCAAAAGCCATTCAATCTATCGGTCGGCCCTCTTCTAAGCACCGTGTTGTTAAGATTGGCCGATGACCGCCACGTACTCCTGTACACGATGCATCACATTGTTTCCGACGCCTGGTCGATTGGCATTTTTATGAGGGAACTGGCAACTTTGTACGGAGCCTATTCTACCGGACACCCGACACCCCTCAGCGATCTGCCGGTCCAGTACGCTGATTTTGCCCACTGGCAGCGGGGATGGCTGCAAGGAGAAGTGCTGGAACTGCAGTTGGCGTATTGGAAAAAGCAGTTGGCGGGGGTTCCCGCGGTTCTGGAACTGCCCACGGACCGGCCTCGTCCACCTGTTCAGACTTTCGTTGGCGCGGTGGCCACGATGGACCTCCCAAAGGCATTGTCTGAGCAGCTTCGCAGCCTGGCGCGCAGCGAAGGCGTCACGCTGTTCATGCTCCTGCTGGCGGCCTTTCAGACGTTGCTCCACCGATACAGCCACCAGGAAGATGTGGTGGTAGGCTCTCCCATCGCCAATCGCAACCGGGTGGAGATCGAGCCGCTGATCGGCTTCTTCGTCAACACGCTCGTGCTGCGCACGGATTTGTCCGGCAATCCAACGTTCCGTGAACTGCTGTCACGAGTGCGCGAGGTCGCCCTCGGAGCTTACGCCCACCAGGATCTGCCATTTGAAAAACTCGTCGAAGAACTTCGACCTGAACGCAGCTTGAGTCATTCGCCGTTGTTTCAAGTCGCCTTCTCCTTGGAGAATGCCCCAGGCTCCCCGTTTGAACCGGCTGGACTGACACTCACCCCGCTGGATTTTGAATGGAAAACCTCCAAGTTTGATCTCACTCTATTCATGCACGAGAGCTCCGCGGGACTGCGAGGCATCCTGGAATACAACACCGATCTGTTCGATGGATCGACGATGGGGCGGATGCTGTCGCATTTCCACAACCTGCTCGAGAACTTGGTGGCCGACCCCGGACAGCGCATTTCGCAGCCGCCACTGCTAAGCGACGCCGAGCGGCAGAGGGTAGTGGTGGAATGGAATCAGACTGCTTCGGAATATCCGCGGGACAAGTGTATCCACGAGTTGGTTGAAGCCCAGGTGGAGCGCACGCCCGATGCGGTGGCGGTCGTCTACGGAGAGAGTGCCTTAACCTACCGGGAGCTTAACTCAAAGGCCAACCAGCTGGCTCACCACCTGCGCGGCTTAGGGGTCGGGCCGGAGGTGGCCGTCGTCCTTTTCATGGAGCGGTCCGTGGAAATGGTTATCAGCCTCCTGGCAATTCTCAAAGCGGGGGGCGCTTATGTTCCACTCGACACCACCTATCCCCCAGAACGCATCAAGGTCATGCTGGAAGATGCAAAAGCCATAGCCCTGATTACCGACCGGGCGGTGACTCCGGAATTGCTCTCTCATCCTATCCACGTCCTGCGCCTGGACAAGGGCTGGGAAACTATCGGCCAAGAGCCCGTCGAGAATCCCGTCAATCAGACCCACGGGGAGAGCCTGGCTTATGTGATTTACACTTCGGGGTCGACAGGAAAGCCCAAAGGGACGTGCATCCCTCACTGCGCCATCAACCGGCTTCTCTCGAACACCAACTATATTGAACTTCAGCCTTCCGACCGTGTGGCGCAGGCGTCCAATGCTTCCTTCGACGCCGCCACTTTTGAAATCTGGGGGGCGCTGCTGAGTGGAGCCCGGTTAGTCGGCATCCCGAGGGACGTGATCCTGTCACCTCAGGCCTTCGCGAAGGCGCTCCGCGATCAGAATATCAGCGTCATGTTCCTGACTACGGCCTTGTTCAACCAGATGGCCCGCGAGGCCCCGGGGGCGTTCGCCCATCTTCGCTATCTGCTGTTTGGGGGTGAGGCTGTGGATCCCCGGTGGGCACGCGAAGTTTTGCACACCCATCCACCCCAGCGGCTCTTGCATGTTTATGGACCCACGGAAACCACCACGTTTGCCACATGGCATCCTGTAGACGGTGTGGAGCCGGACGCAGTGACCATTCCCATTGGCCGGCCCATCTCCAACACGGAGGCCTACATCCTGGATTCAAACCTCCAGCCTGTGCCGATCGGGCTGAGCGGGGAACTGCATCTGGGTGGGGATGGCCTGGCACAGGGCTACCTGAACCGTCCCGATCTCACGGCAGAAAAATTCATTCCTCATCCGTTCAACCCGGTGTCCGGCGCTCGCCTCTACAAGACCGGGGACCTGTGCCGATTCCTGGAGGACGGCAGCATCGAGTTCCTGGGGCGCATCGACACTCAAGTCAAGATCCGCGGGTTCCGGGTGGAGCTGGAAGAAATCGAATCCGTGCTGGACCAACATCCCGGCGTGCAGGAGTGTGTGGTGGTGATGCGGGAAGATACTCCCGGAGACAAGCGGCTGGTCGCCTACCTGGTCCCCCGGAACCAGGGGAAACCGGTGGTCAGCGAACTTCGCGCCCTCCTGAAACAAAAACTGCCCGACTATATGGTGCCGGGCACATTTGTCATTCTCGATTCACTCCCGCTCAATCCCAACGGCAAGGTGGACCGACGCGCCTTGCCGGTACCGGACGCATCGCGACCGGACCTGGAAGAGAAGTACGCAGCCCCGCGCCATCCCGTCGAGGAGGTACTGGTGGGCATCCTGGGCGAAGTATTGGGGCTTGAGCGAGTCGGCATCCATGATAATTTTTTTGAGCTGGGAGGGCACTCCCTGATGGCGACCCGGGCCGTCGGTCGAATTCGTGACGCCTTTGAATTCGAACTGCCTCTGCGCCGGCTGTTTGAGGCCCCCACCGCCGCTGAACTGGCGGATGTCCTACTGCAGGATCCATCGGTTCGTGGGAAGATTGAAAAGAGAGCCCAGGTCCTGCTGAGGCTGGCGGGACTCTCTGCGGAGGAAACTCAAACGATGCTCAAAGAGAAGACCTCGGTCACGGGCAAGGGTGATATTCAATGAGTGGTCCTCCAAAGCGCAGCTTTGAGTTCTCGGAAGAGAAACTCGCGCTGCTCAAAGCACTGGCCCGGGAAGAAGGCCTGGAAGACTCGCTGGCCGGGAGGATCCCTCTGAGAGGGAAGGCCGGTCCGGCCCGATTATCTTCTGCGCAGGAGCGTCTCTGGTTTTTGGAGCAACTGGAACCGGGCAGTGCTGTTTACAACGTGTCGATGAGGTTACGGCTGGTGGGTCCGCTGCAGGTGGAGTCCCTGACGCGGAGTCTGAATTCCATTGTGCAACGTCACGACGTTCTGCGGACGCACTTCGAGTCGAAGGATGGCGAGCCGATGCAAGTCGTCGAGGCAGCGTGCGACGTGAGGCTGCCGGTCGTGGATTTGGAAGGGCTGGAGGCGGGGCAGCGGGAGGCCGAGTTTCAACGGCTGGCCCTGGAGGAGGCGCAGAAACCTTTTGATCTCGGCTGCGCTCCACTGTGGCGGGTGACGCTGGTCCGCCTGGGCAAGGCCGAGCATGTCCTGCTGCTGACCCAGCATCACATTGTGTCGGACGGTTGGTCGCTGGGTGTGTTCTTTCACGAGTTGGAAGCGAACTACGAGGCCTTCTGCGCCAACAGGCCTTCGCCACTGGCCGCTCTCTCGCTCCAGTATGCCGATTATGCGGAATGGCAGCGGCAGTGGTTGCAAGGCGAAGTCCTGGAGGAACAACTCGGCTATTGGAAGCGCCAGTTGGAGGGGGCTCCTGCCGTCTTGGAACTGTCTACGGACCGGGCCCGCCCGGCGGTGCAGAGTTTTCGAGGCACGGTGCGGGGACGGTTGTTGAGCCCCGCATTGTTGCAGGGGCTGAAGGAGTTGAGCCAGCGGCAGAATGCGACCCTGTTCATGACCCTGCTGGCGGCCTTCGAGACCTTGTTGTCCCGCTACTGCGGACAAAGCGACATCGTGGTGGGCTCTCCGATCGCCAACCGTCACCGCGTGGAGATCGAGCCCCTGATCGGGTTCTTCGTCAACACCCTGGTGTTGCGGACGGATCTCTCGGGGGATCCCAGTTTTGAGCAGCTGTTAGGGCGGGTGCGGGAGGTGGCGCTGGGGGCATATGCCCACCAGGACTTGCCGTTCGAAAAGTTGGTGGAGGAGTTGAGGCCGGAGCGCGTCCTCAGCCACAACCCGCTGGTCCAGGTGATGTTCGCGCTCCAGAATGCCCCTCCACCCCCCCTGCAATTGGGCGATCTGAAGATGCACCTCGAAGCGGGCAGCAGTGAAACGGCGAAGTTTGACCTGACCCTGTTTCTTCTCGAGCAGGAAAATGGACTGCAAACCGACATCGAGTACAACACCGACCTGTTTGACGAAGCCACCATCGAGGGATGGCTCACCCACTGGGAGACGCTGCTGGAAGGAATCGTGGCCCATCCGGAATACCGGCTCTCGCAATTGCCCCTGCTGAGCGGGGACGAGCGGCAGCAAGTGCTGGTCGAATGGAACCGGACCGTCTCCGATTATCCCCGCGACAAATGTGTGCAGCAGTTGTTTGAATCGCAGGTGGAGCAAACCCCCGATGCAGTGGCGGTGGTGTCCGGAGAGCAGCAGTGGACTTACCGGGAACTGAATCGCCGCGCCAATCAACTGGCCCATTATCTGAAGAAACTGGGCGTGGGCGCCGAGGTACCAGTCGCCATGTGCCTGGAGCGGTCTTTGGACATGGTGGCGTCCGTGCTGGCCATTCTGAAGGCAGGCGGGGCTTATGTGCCGTTGGACTCCGACTATCCTCGAGAGCGTCTGGAATTCATGCTGAAAGACACGGGCTCCCCCGTGCTGTTGACCCAGAGTGTGCTGTTGGAAAAGCTTCCCTCGGAGCAGGCCCTCGTCGTCTGCATCGACACCGACCGTCCGCTCATCGCCCGGGAGAGCAGCGAGAATCCGTCCTGTGCAACCGGGCCCCGGAGTCTTGCCTACATCATCTACACTTCCGGTTCCACGGGCCGCCCCAAGGGCGTGATGGTGGAGCATCGGTCCGTGGTCCGCCTGGTCAAAGAGACCAACTACGCCCACTTCGGACCGAACGAAGTCTTTCTGCAGCTGGCGACTATTTCATTCGATGCCTCCACCTTCGAGCTGTGGGGAGCACTCCTGAATGGAGCCCGGCTTGCATTGATGCCGGAGCGGACCATATCACTTGAGGAATTGGGGCAGGCGATCAGGCAATTCGGGGTCACTACCTTGTGGCTCACCGCCGGACTCTTTCACCTCATGGTGGAGAGGCGGCTGGAGGATTTGAAGCCGCTCCGTCAACTCCTGGCAGGTGGAGACGTCCTGTCGCCCCCTCATGTCCGAAAGGTTCTTCAAGGGCTGGAGGACTGCGCCCTCATTAACGGATACGGGCCCACTGAGAACACCACCTTTACTTGTTGTCACGTGATGCGGCCTGGCGATCCTATCGCCGACACCGTGCCGATCGGGCGACCCATTTCAAACACCCAGGTGTATCTGCTCGATCCTCACTTTCAACCCGTGCCCATCGGAGTTCCCGGCGAGCTCTGTATTGGCGGCGATGGGTTGGCCCGCGGTTATCTCAACCAGCCGGAGTTGACCGCCGAGAAGTTTGTTCCCAATCCCTTCAGCAGCGAGCCCGGCGCCCGCCTCTACAGAACGGGAGACCTCGTCCGCTATCGGAGAAACGGCACCATTGAATTTCTGGGCCGGGGCGATCTGCAGGTGAAGATTCGGGGCTTTCGCATTGAACTGGGCGAGATCGAGACGGTGCTGCGGCAGCACGACGGGGTCGCCGACGCGGTGGTGGTGGCGCGAGAAGAGAAAGCGGGCGGCAAGCGCCTCATCGCCTACATCGTGGCAAAGGGAAGAACGCAGCCGGGCTTCGACGAGTTGCGCCAATTCTTGAAGGCGAAACTGCCCGACTATATGGTGCCCTCCCTGTTTGTGCCGTTGGAGGCTTTTCCACTGACGCCCAACGGCAAGGTGGATCGCCGCGCCCTTCCCGAACCCGAAGGTCCGAACCTGGTCGCAGGACAGGAATTCATCGCTCCCCGCAATCCTGCGGAGGAAATGCTGGCCGGGCTCTGGGCCGAAGTGCTTGACCTTGAGCGCGTGGGCATTCACGACAACTTCTTTGATCTCGGCGGCCATTCTCTCCTGGCGACGCGCGTCATTTCGCGAATTCGTGAGCTCATGCAGGTTGAACTGCCTCTGCAGCGCCTGTTTGAATTTCCTACGATCGCAGGGCTGGTAGAGTGCATCGAAGCGGCACGCCGGGGCGGCCCGGTCCCATCCACCCTCCCGCTTCAGCCGGTTCCCCGCGATCAAAATCTACCCCTTTCGTTCGCGCAGCAACGGTTGTGGTTCCTGGAACAGTTGGAGCCGGGCAGTGCAGGTTACAACATTCCCATGGCAGTGCAACTGAATGGCCCGTTGAAAGTGCAACCGTTGGAACGGAGTCTGAATTCTGTCGCGCAACGGCACGAGGTCTTGCGGACACGTTTTGAGACGCGGGATGGTGAGCCCGTCCAAGCCGTGGAGGCCGCGTGTGAGGTGACGCTTCCCGTGGTGGATCTGAGCGGACTGGAAGCAAGACAGCGGAGGACAGAGTTCCAGAGGCTGGCCCTGGAAGAGTCGCAGAAACCATTTAATCTGCAGCGTGCCCCCCTGTGGCGCGCCAAGCTGGTCCGTTTGGGCGAGGCAGAGCATGTCCTGCTCCTGACCCAGCACCACATTGTGTCCGACGGCTGGTCGATCGATGTGCTCTCCCATGAGTTGGGGGTGCTCTACGAGGCCTTCTGCTCTAATAAGCCTTCTCCACTGCCTGCCCTCTCGCTCCAGTATGCTGATTTTGCCGTGTGGCAGCGGCAATGGTTGCAGGGGGAAGTGTTGGAGTCACAGTTGGTGTACTGGAAGCGGCAGTTGGCGGGGGCTCCCGCTCTTCTGGAGTTGCCGACGGATCGGCCTCGTCCGCCCGTTCAGACCTTTGTTGGCGCGGTGGCCACGCTGGACCTTCCCAAGGCATTGTCTGAACAGCTTCGGAACCTGGCGCGCAGCGAAGGCGTGACGCTGTTCATGCTCCTGCTGGCGGCCTTCCAGACCCTGCTCCACCGCTACAGCCGCCAGGAAGATGTGGTGGTGGGCTCTCCCATTGCCAATCGCACCCGGATGGAGATCGAGCCGCTGATCGGCTTCTTCGTCAACACCCTGGCGTTGCGGACCGATCTGTCCGGCAACCCGACCTTCCGCGAACTCCTGGCACGGGTGCGCGCGGTCGCCCTGGGGGCCTACTCCCATCAGGATCTGCCTTTTGAAAAACTCGTCGAAGAGATTCGGCCTGAACGCAGCTTGAGTTACTCTCCCCTGTTCCAAGTCGCCTTTGCCTTGGAGAACGCTCCTGCTTCGCCGCTCGAGTTGGCCGGACTGACGCTCACCCCGCTGCAGGTCGAGTGGAAGAACTCCAAGTTTGATCTCACGGTGTTCATGCATGAGAGCCCCGAGGGGCTGCGAGGCGGAGCGGAATACAACACCGATCTCTTCGACACCACCACGATCGAGCGAATGCTGTCGCACTTCCGCACTCTCCTGGAGGGGATAGTGGCCGATCCAGCTCAGCCGATTGCCGCCTTACCCTTGCTGACCGGGACTGAACGCCGGCAGTTGCTCGTGGAGTGGAATCAGACCGCTTCTGAGTATCCGGGAAATCGCTGTGCTCATGAGCTGTTCGAAGCCCAGGTGGAGCGGACACCGGAGTCATTGGCGGTGAAGTTTGGAGAACAACAGTTGAATTATCGGGCGCTGAACCGGCGCGCCAACCAACTGGCCCGTCATTTGAAACAATGCGGGGTGGGCCCGAATGTGTTGGTTGGGATCTGCACGGAGCGCTCCCCGGAGATGGTCGTAGGCATTCTGGGCATCCTCAAAGCAGGCGGAGCGTATGTTCCCCTGGACCCGGCTTATCCGAAAGAGCGGCTGGCGTTCATGCTGGAGGAAACGCGGACCCCGGTGCTGTTGACGCAGCAGCGATTGTGCTCGCTGATCCCGCCGCTCGGGATGAAGATCCTCTGCCTGGACACGGACTGGAGCTCCATCGCTCACGAGAGTGAAGAGAATCTCGAAAGCGGGGTGACGGCGGAGCACCTGGCTTATGTCATCTATACTTCCGGATCCACGGGTCGTCCCAAGGGGGTCATGATTCAACACTCCGGGTTGGTCAACCTGGTGAGCTGGCATCAGCGAGAATACGCGGTCACCCCGGATGATTGCGCCACCCTGCTGGCGAGCCCCGCTTTCGACGCCTCGGTGTGGGAGTTGTGGCCGTATCTCACGGCGGGCGCGAGCATTCATATCGCCGACGAAGAAACCCGCCTGACAGCGCCCAAGCTCGTCCAATGGTTGACGGATGAAAAGATCACCCTCACTTTTTTGCCGACCCCCCTGGCCGAAGTTGTGCTTCAGATTCCGTGGCCCTCGAATTCACCCCTGCGCGCGCTGTTGACCGGCGGGGATCAACTCCGGCAACGGCCTGACCGGTCGCTTCCCTTCGGTTTGTTCAATCATTATGGTCCGACCGAGAACACGGTCGTGACCACCTGGGGTCGAGTGGAACCAGGACAGAAGACCGACTCTCCTCCTCCGATAGGCCGGCCGATCGCCAACACCCGGGTTTATCTGCTCGACGCGAACTTGAATCCGGTCCCCGTGGGGGTGCCGGGAGAGATGTATGTCGGCGGGGAGGGCCTGTCCTGCGGGTATTTGAACCGGCCGGACTTGACCAAGGAGATGTTTTTGCCCGATCCCTTCAGCGCTCATCCATCTTCCCGCCTCTATAAGACCGGCGATCTGGCGCGGCATCTCCCCGACGGCAACATTGAATTTCTCGGCCGCGTCGATCAGCAAGTGAAGATTCGAGGGTTTCGCATTGAGCTGGGGGAGATCGAGACGGTGTTGCGGCAGCACGAGCGGATTGCGGAAGCCGTGGTGATCGCGCGCGAGGATAAGGCGGGGGAAAAACGCCTGGTCGGTTATGTCGTTTCCAAGGGGACGGAGGCGCCGGGTTTCGGGGAATTGAGAACCCTCTTGAAATCGAAACTGCCGGACTACATGATCCCTTCCAGCTTCATGCTGCTGGAGACCCTGCCGCTGACTCCCAATGGCAAGGTGGACCGCCGCGCCCTGCCGGCGCCCGAGAGTGCGCAATTGGACACCGGTCAACACTACATCGCCCCACGCACGCCGCTGGAAAAGGCCCTGGCAGAGATCTGGGCAGAGGCCTTGGGGCTGGAAAAGGTCGGAATCCAGGATAACTTCTTTAACCTCGGCGGCCATTCTCTGTTGTCCATGAAGGTAGTCTACGAGGTGGAAAAGAAGACCGGTCTGCACATCAACCCCCGCCAAATGATCTTCGAAACCGTGGAACAGATTGCCGCCGCTTGCGAAGCCATGAAAAACCAGGCAAAGGAAGTCCAGACGGAAGGACCCAGCAAGACGCTGCTGGGAGCGCTTAAGGGGGTCTTCTCCCGTCGCGGTTAGAGGCAGGGTCAGGATTGATTGAAGAACTTTGGCAACCCTGACAGGTCAATCCATCTGCCTGCTGAAACATCGGCTTGGACTCATGAGCACGACATGCCGGACATGACAAGGACAGAACCTCTTCGATCATGCATCCTTTTTACTTTGGTCCACAGGACATGCCGCTCTTCGGCATCTACCATCCTCCGCTGACCCGAGCGGACCGCGAGACGGGCGTTGTTCTTTGCAACACCTTTGGGAGTGAGTACATCTATTCCCATCGTGCGCTCCGGCAGTTGGCCGTCCGACTGTCCCGGGTCGGATTCCATGTCCTCCGTTTTGATTATTATGGTACTGGAGATTCAGGCGGTGAAAGTGATGAGGTGGATCTGGAGCAATGGAAAAAAGACATCACAATCGCCATCAGTGAACTCAAGGAAAGGGCGGGGCTCTCTAAGGTTTCTCTGATCGGCCTGCGGTTAGGCGCCGCCTTGGGGCTGCTTGTAAGCCGGGAGCGGAACGATGTGGAGAGCGTGCTCCTCTGGGAACCCGTCATTGAAGGGAAAGGATACATCAAAGAATTAATGAACCAGCACCAGGGCTGGCTGAAGGAACAGCTGTTTTCTGAATTGAAAGGTCCCGCCCCGAAGAAAGGGGTCATTGAGATTGTCGGTTTCCCTCTGACGGACCGAATGAAGCAGAGCATCGAATCCATTGACTTGTTATCGCAGGACAGGTGTCCGGTTCAACATGTCTTGATTGTTCGGAGTTCGAGAGAAAAAGATGATCAATCGTTGCTCAGCAGATTAGGGGGGTTGGGCGTTTCGACCGTCTATAAGGAGATCGTCGCGTCGAGCCAGTGGCTTGAACGAGAAGGTCTGGGCCAGGTCGTGGTTCCGACCGAAGCGTTGGAAGCCATGGGCCAGTGGATGGCGGAGATCCACCCATGAAAGAAAGTACCGTTCTCTTTGGAGACCGCAAGAGCCTCGTTGGAATCATAACCGAGCCCGGTCTCGTCGAAGGTCCGACAAACCCGACAGCAGTTCTTCTGCTCAATGCCGGCCTGGTTCATCGAGTGGGTCCCGCCCGCCTTTATACCCGAATGGCGCGGAGCCTGGCGGAGGCCGGATTTACGGTCTTGCGCTTTGATTTTTCCGGGATAGGAGACAGCGAGGTTCGGAAAGATCAGTTGTCATCTGAGGAGAGTGCGATCCATGAAGCGCGGGAAGCCATGGACTTAATGAATACGACCCGGAAAGTCAGCAAATTCGTCCTGGCCGGAATCTGTTCAGGAGCACACAATTCCCTTCCCATCGCGCTGGCAGATCCCCGGGTTGCGGGCACGCTTCTGATTGAGAGTTACGGCTACAGCACAACGGGATATATTGTGACGACCTACGTCCGGAGGTTGTTTCGATGGCGGATGTGGTGGAAGCTGCTGACGGGTCAATTGCGCCCATGGAATTGGTTGCAGTCCACGGTCAGCGCAGTTTCATCAAGGGTCAGCCAGCGGCTCAATGAGGAGAATCCAGCCTGGCAGCCACCTCCCACAGAAAAAATAATCTCGGACCTGCGTACCCTGGGGCAGCGGGGCGTCCGGCTTTGCTTCATCTATGACAGCTTAGGACCCTCTTATTATTACTACCGGTCCACCCTGCGACGCGACGTCGAGGCCTCCTGCGATCCGACGAAGATTCAGGTGGTGGCAATCGTGGGAACCGATCATACGTTTACCCCCCTGTTTCAACAGGAGAGGCTGATCAAAACTGTGTGCGAGTGGGCTCAAGAGAATTTCGGTGCAGGGAACGGAGTCCCGCGCCGCGGGGTTGACGCGCAGGAATCGGTCCTCCCCCCTTAATCGAGGACAGACCAGGGGGCGCCCCCAGTCCATCGTTAATTAACCCGGGACGTAAAAGGCTCTGGCACTCGTGCAAAAACCCCGGTGAGCGTTTTTCTCACAAGGGTTTTTGCGCAAATGCGGACAAGGGCCCCCGGCGCACAAACGCGCCGGGGCTACCAAAGCGTCGCAGGCCCAGGGTCCTTGCCCACAAGACAATTCATCGCAAAGTTGCAATCCAGACGGCGCGTTCCGCTATTTCTTCTGCTTCAACTCCTCTTGCAAGACTTCGACTGCTTTCTTCAACTGCGCATCCATCCCTGCCAGAAAATCGGCCGGGGTGTTGTCGACATAGACATCCGGCGGAACGCCGTAGTTTTCGAGGTTCGTTCCGTTGACGTTCCACAGGCCGGAGCCGGGCGTGCGGATGGCGGAGCCGTCCATCAGGGTGTAGGAGCCGGTGCCGATGACCGCGCCGTACGTGGTCACGCCAACCACCTTGCCGAGTTTCAAAGTGCGGACCCCATCCGGGAAGACCTCGGCATCCGACGTCGAGCGTTCGTTCTGCATGACCACCAGCGGGCCGAAGAAGGCGCGCAGCGGCCGCGTAATCTGGATGGAATCGCGCACGCGGGTGTATTGATACTGTTTCTGCTGCAAAATCTCCAGCAATTCCTGGTCAATTCCGCCACCCGGATTGAAGCGCTGATCGACGATCAGGGCTTTTTTGAAGTGCAACTCCGCCAGATCGCGCTCGAATTTCTGCAGGGACGGCTGGTTCATCTGCCGGATGTGCAGGTAGCCAATCTCGCCATTGGACCATTTGTCGACCATGGCACGGCGGTCGGCCACCCATTTGTCGTACTGCAGGGTGCCATAGGCCCCGGCGTTGACCGGATCGACCTTGGCCTTCCAGGCCCCCTCCATGGCGGGCTTGGAGTTGACGGTGAATTCAAATTTTCGTCCGGCGGCGGCGTTGTAGTACTGGAAGTAGTTGTCGCCCGCCTTCAAGGGATGGTCGTTAATCGCGAGGATGAAGTCCCCTTCCTTGATCTTCACGTAATCGTGGTCAGCCGGCCCTTTCTTGTAAATCAAGGACACCCTGTAAAATCCGCTGGGATCGGAGGTCAGCTCGAATCCTGGATAGCGCGTCTGGACTTCGGCGCGACCGCCCGGTCCCGCGGCCCCGGCGCCGATCCCGGTGTGCGAGGCGTTGAGTTCTCCGATCATCTGGCTGACGATGTTGTGCATTTCCTCCTGGTCGGCGGTGTAGGCGATCAGCGGTTCATACGTCTGCCTCATCTTGTTCCAATCGACGCCGTGCATCTGGGGATCGTAAAATCGGAATTTCATGACGCGCCAGCTCTCGTTGAACACCTGCTCGCGTTCGGCCCGATGATCGACTTCGACCTTCGCGGTGAAATTCAGCCGGCGAGACGTTCGTCCACCCCCGGGTCCCGATGGCCCGGCGCCCGCAGCACCCGGACCGGCCATCGTTCCCGCTTCCCCGCCACCACCTCCCACTCCGATGGAATAGATGCCGCGCGCCTGGCGGTAAAACAGGGTCCGGCTATCTTTCGAGAATTGGAGGGAAGAAATGCCCCCAAAGCCCCCAAAGACGCCACCGCCCTCTTCTTCACCCGACGGGCCCGCCTGGGTGATCTTCGTCAACCGTTCCCCGTCCTCCTGGATGGTGTAAATCGCCTGGCTGGGACGTCCGTCCACGGTCCCAACGGCTACAAACGCGTAGGTCTTGCTGTCAGGAGAGACGACGACAGTCGTGATGTTGTCCGACAGGCGAGTGAGCTGATGGGCGCGACGGGCGATGCCTTCCCATTCGATCTTGACATCTACCTTGCCCCTCGCTCCCTCGGGGCCGCCTCCGCCCGTCTCGCCACCGGGGGCACGGCGCATGCCTGCGGGTCGGGCTGCCGCTTCGGCCGCGGCCGCCGCTTCCTCGTCATCGATGCCGCGGTCGAAGGTGTTTTTCTCCTCGGGAGTCAGCGCCACGCTGAAGATCTGGGTCCGGGATTCCCCGGCGCCCCCGATATTGCCGCTGTCCATCCCCGACAAATAGACCATCTTCTTTCCGTCGGGCGTCCACACCGCATTGGCATCACTGTAAGTGGTCTCGTCGGTAATGCGATGTTCCGCTCCCCCTTCGGAAGAAATGACGACGACGTGGGGCAACAACGTATCCAGGACCTTGGTATACGAGATCCACTTCCCGTCGGGAGAGAACTGGGGATTCCCGATGGCTCCTCCTCCGAACCCGACCACCGGGCTCGACGCCAACACATCGGTCTTCGCGGTGTCGAGGGTGTATTTGTAAAGCTTGTGGTCGGTGGCGGTGTAGATTAATGATTTCGAGTCCGGCGCCCACTGGATCTGAAGCTTCTGGGAGTCGCTGGTGGACACCTGCTTCCAGTCCTTCTCGGCGGCGCGGGGGGTGCACATCCACACCTCATCGCGGCCGGATTTGTCGCTGACGAAGGCGATCCACTTGCCGTCGGGAGACCATTGCGGGGCGGTCTCGCGCGAGAAACTCTCGGTGATGCGCGTGACGTCGCCGCGATCGGTGGCGATGGAAAACAACTCGCCGTGGGCGGAGATGACGGCGCGCTTGGTGGACGGAGAGAGATCAAAACTGTCGGCCTCGCTGTTGAGGGTGAGGGTCTCGATATTGTTCTCCTTGTCGTCCGAATTGAGATTCAATTTGATTTCCGAAGTCTTTCCAGTGGCGGTGTCCAGTTTCCAGATGCCAAAGTTGTCTTCATAGACGATGACTTTTCCGTCGCTCGAAATCGAAGGCCAGAAAAGGGAGCCGTCCCGGTGATGGGTGACCTGGACGGGCTTGCCGCCGTTCTCGGAGACTTTCCAGATGTTGTTGACGCTCTTGAGGGCCTCTTTGGAACCGGCTTTGGCGACCACATCGCGGTCGGAGACAAAATAGATCTCGCCGTTGTTGCCGTACATCGGCCAGAAGTTGTTGGGCTTCTCGTTGTCGGGCGTCGTGTCATCGAGGATTCGCTTGAAGGTCTTCTTCTGGACATCCATGATCCAGAGATCGGCGGAGTAGCTGCCGCGGTAATGTTTCCGCCACCACACCATGGGATGGCGGTTGAAAGCGAACTTCGATCCGTCGGGAGAGAAACTGCCCCAGTAACCCCAGTCGGTGTCGAGGCGGGTTTCCAGGCCCCCGGTCACCGGCACTTCCCACAGGCTGACGGTTCCGGGATAAACGATCTTCTCACCGCCACGCACCGAATTGAAAATCACTCGCCGGCTGTCGCGCGTCCATCCGACCACGATGTCGGCGGCCGTGTTGAAGGTGAGCTGTTTGGCCTCACCTCCTTCGGCCGGGATGACAAAGACATCGTAGTTTCCATAGCGATCGGAGGAGAAGGCGATCCACTTGCCGTCCGGAGAGAAGCGCGGATAGACGTCGCGCGCCTTGTGCACGGTGAGGCGGACGGGATTCGAGCCCGTTTCATCGGCCACCCAGATGTCTCCCAGGTAGCTGAACGCGATTTTTCCATTGTGAAAGTCCGGATGGCGGGCCAGCTTCACTTCTTTGGCCAGGATGAAAGAAGTCATGGCACACAGGCAAATCGCCACGAGAGTGATTTTGCGAATCATGAGGCGTCTCCTTCAGAGGGTATCGTTTATTGATAAAGTTTGGATAGAACGAGTGGTCTCGAGCAGAGAACCCAACGGATAATCTGAGATCAATGGGAAGGACGTTGGAAGGCATGGATCGGTTACGAGGGGATAAATCCCGGGTTTCTAGAAGCCCGGTGAACCGGGCTAGGGGATTCAGGGGCGAGCGTCCCCGCCGGTAAACCGGCGGGCTGTACGTATGCAGGCCCGGTGAACCGGGCCGGCCCAAGCCCGCGGTTCTCCACAATCAGGTGAACCATGCGGGACGGGCTCGCACGAGAATCAAACCGAGGGATCCGGACGGGGCCAACTTTTGGTGCCTCTCTTCCAAACTGAAACGGGCCGAATCAAGCCCGCGGTTCTCCACAACCAGGTGAACCATACGGGACAGGCTCGCACGAGAATCAAAACGAGGGATCCGGACGGGGCCAACTTTTGGTGCCTCTCTTCCAAACTGAAACGGGCCGAATCAAGCCCGCGGTTCTCCACAATCAGGTGAACCATGCGGGACGGGCTCGCACGAGAATCAAACCAAGGGATCCGGACGGGGCCAACTTTTGGTGCCTCTCTTCCGAACTGAAACGGGCCGGCCCATTGCTCTGTACAATCATACCCAGACATTCGGGGGGGTGGCCCCTTTTGATGCCATCACAACCGATCCAACCGGAAGGACACTCCAGTCCTTTTTTATCCGAACGGTGATTGCTGCATCTCACGCGCTCGCCCCTGCCACGTCCGATCCGGCCAAGGCGATCTTGTGCGCACAGGATTCGGCAGACCCAGAGATCTGTCGGAAACGCGAACTTTCTTGAAAACAAATAGTGGCTATGCCACAATTCTAAACGAGGTTATGGTATTGACAGACCCCCCAGAGACCCCCATTGTGAATTGCGCATAAAGGGACCTCTCGATGCTCGTTTCACTGACGTGGAATACCCCAGAACATTGGGCACGCCGACCGCGAATGGGCTCGACGTTTGGCGCCGCCCAGTTCACGGGTCTGGATTGAGCCAACGAGTCTCTGCCGGCCCGGTTCACCGGGCCTGATTACGTACAGCCCGCCGGTTTACCGGCGGGAGACCAGGCCCCCCAATCCCCCCGAATGAACCGCTAACCCCGGCCCGGTTCACCGGGCCTGATTGCGTACAGCCCGCCGGTTTACCGGCGGGAGACCAGGCCCCCCATTCCCCCCGAATAAGACGTTCATCCCAGCCCCGTTCACGGGGCTTGAATCCTCCCCCGCCGCGCTTGAGCGCAAACCGACCCAAAGGAGACGCCATGGCCTCTCATGCATTTTCTGAAATCTATCTTCACATTACCTGGCACACCAAAGACAATGCACCTGTCATTACCAAACTCATTGAGGAACCGCTTTATCAATATCTCCAGTCGCGGGCGACCGAAACCCAATCCGTTGAGGTTCATTCAATCGGCGGAATTGAAGACCATGTCCATCTGGTTGTCCGCGTCCCTCCGACCCTTCTGATCAGCGAGTGGATCGGTCAATTGAAGGGCGCGAGTTCACATGAGATAAACAAGCGGGTAAAGCGTTCGTTGTTGCATTGGCAGGAGGGATACGGTGTGGTCAGTTTCGGCAAGCCGGCGTTGATGAAAGTGGTGAGCTATGTTCAAAATCAGCGGGAGCACCATGGGAGGGGAACCCTCTGTCCGGCCCTGGAGCGCGTCGACGAGGAGGAATAGTTTGTGTTGCATCTCGCCCGTCAACGGGCGATGGAGCGGACCCAAGCCCGGTGAACCGGGCTGGAATTTTCCTTTGCCTTCTTCCCCGCCGGTAAACCGGCGGGCTGTACGTATTCAGGCCCGGTGAACCGGGCCGGCTCGAATCGTCGGTTCACACATCCCCGTGAACCGGGTCGGCAGAAACTCGTTGGCTCAATCCAGAGCCGTGAACCGGGCCGGACCGAATCGTCGGTTCACACATCCCCGTGAACCGGGCCGGCAGAAACTCGTTGGCTCAATCCAGACCCGTGAACCGGGCCGGCTCGAATCGTCGGTTCACACATCCCCGTGAACCGGGTCGGCAGAAACTCGTTGGCTCAATCCAGAGATCCCCGTGAACCGGGTCGGCAGAAACTCGTTGGCTCAATCCAGACCCGTGAACCGGGCCGTCTCGAATCGTCGGTTCACGACATCCCCGTGAACCGGGTCGGCAGAAACTCGTTGGCTCAATCCAGACCCGTGAACCGGGCCGGCTCGAATCGTCGGTTCACGACATCCCCGCGCACCGGGCCGGCAGAAACTCGTTGGCTCAATCCAGACCCGTGAACCGGGCCGGCTCAAATCGTCGGTTCACGACATCCCCACACACCGGGCCGGCAGAAACTCGTTGGCTCAATCCAGACCCGTGAACCGGGCCGGACCGAATCGCCGATTCAGCCGAAGCCGGGGAACCGCATGGCAGACGAGGGCGTCCACCTCACGACCCTCACACATGTGCGATCTTCGGGTTCAGGGCCGCCATCAGGCGGACGATCATGTCGAAACGATTGGTGGGCGGATAGAAGTGAATGCCCGCGGCCATGCCTTTGATCTCTTCAATAATCTGGGACGAGATCTTGATCCCTTCCTCGATGGCCTGTTCTTCCGGCACATTCCGCATGCGTTCACGAATCCAATCCGGGATGGAGATGCCCGGGACCTCATTGTGCATGAACTCGGTATGGCGCGAAGACCGGAGGGGCATCAGACCGAGTAGTACCGGGACTTTCAAGGGCTCGACCCGCTTCAAAAACTTCTCCGCCAGGGCGGGATCAAAGACCGGCTGCGTCTGCACAAAATCGGCGCCCGCCTCCAGCTTCTCCTCGAGCCGCGCCATCTCCTTGTTGAGGTCGCTCGCCGCGGGCGAAGCGGCGGTCCCGATTTGAAACTGAGTGGTCGTGCCGATGTTTTGACCGGCGAAATCAAACCCATTGTTCAAGCCCTTGACAATCCGCACGAGGCCGGTGGAATTGACTTCAAACACCGCGGTGCCCTTAGGGTAATCCCCGATCGTAATCGGATCCCCCGTCAACGCCAGCACTGCGCGGATGCCCAGCGCGGCGGCTCCAAGCAAATCAGACTGAATGCCAATCACGTTGCGGTCGCGACAGGTCAGCTGCCAGATGGCCTCAATCCCCACTTCGCGCTGAAGGATATGGGCCATCGCCACGGAACTCATGCGCACACGGGCCATGGGATTGTCGGTGATGTTCACGGCGTCTACGCCGGCGTCCTTGAGCTGCCGCGCCCCCTGAACCATCTTGGAATAGTCGAGCCCCTTGGGAGGATTGATCTCGCACGTCGCCAGAATCTTCGAGCCGATCTTGTCGAGCAACCGGGGGGCCTCGAGCACCTCGCCGACCACCTGCGAAGACGGTTCCTCCACGGCTTCCACTTCGACATGCACCGAGACGGCGCGACGACGATGCGGCTTGGGCGACTGTCCATGGACCGCCTGGGCCATCGCGCTGATGTGCTCGGGCGTCGTGCCGCAACAGCCCCCGATGATATTGGCGCCGCAGTTGACAAAGGCCTTGGCGTATTCCTCCAGATATTCCGGCGAGGAAAGGAACACCGTCCGGCCGTTGATGATCTGGGGATGTCCGGCGTTGGGCTGGACCGAGATCTTCAGGTCCGAACGAGAGGCGAACTCATTGATCAGGTCAAAGGTTTCCTGTGGGCCGAGGGTGCAATTGACCCCGACCACATCGGCGTCGGCAGCGGCGAGGGCTTCCAGGGAACGCCGAATGTCATCCCCGAACTTCGATTTGCCGTCCTCCCAGAAGGTCATCTGGGCAACGATCGGAAGGTCACACACCGCCTTGGCCGCGCGCACCGCTTCCAGCGCCTCCAGCAGCGAGGGGTGTGTTTCGATAAGAATGAGATGGACCCCCGACTCTGCCAGAATCTGGATCTGTTCCTTGTAAACCTGGCCCAGGTCGTCGATGGTCAGATTGCCGTAAGGCTTGACCAGTGCGCCCAGCGGGCCGACCGAACCCGCCACAAACACCTTGTCTTTGGCCGCCTCCAACGCCACTCGGACCGCCGACTGGTTGATCTCGAGAAGACGGTCCTCCAAGCCCAGTTCCCTCAGCTTCAAACGGTTGGAAGTGAAGGTGTTGGTCTCAATGATCTGTGCACCGGCGTCAATGTATTGTTGATGGACCCACCGGATCAGGTCCGGATTGGTCAGGTTCTGCTCATCACGCTCGTTCAGGGCGACCCCGCGGGAATACAGGAAGGTCCCCAGCGCGCCATCGCAAAGCAAGACTTCTTTCTGCAATCTTTCAAGAAACTCCCGTCGCTTGACCATGCGCTCTCCTCCGGAGAGAAACTCCAAATCCCAAAATTCAAATTCCAAATTTTATCATCAAAAAAAATCGCCGGAACGCACATCTTTCCATGGACGGCCCTTCTGCCCGCCGCGGCGGATCGAGGAGGCCGGCGCATTTCGATGGCTTCGGCCTGAGACCATCTTGTGAATCTTGTTCATCCCTGTGGGGCTATGATTTTAACGACGGGGCCATGGACCGGTACCACTCCACCGTGTGACGAAGGCCGGTTTCAAAATCGAATTTGGGCTCGTATCCCAAGCACGACCGCGCCTTGGAAATATCGGCTTGCGAATGCTTGATGTCGCCGCTGCGTGGCGCCTCATAGCGTGCCGCCACCTTCCCCGAGAAAATTCGATTCAGAATCTCCAGGGTCTCATTCAATGAATACCGGCATCCGACCGCGACATTGATAACCTCCCCGATGCCCTTGGAGGTTTCGGCCGCCAGGAGATTGGCGTGGACGACGTTTTGCACATAAGTAAAGTCGCGGGATTGCTCTCCGTCGCCGTAAATAACGGGCTGTTCGTTGCTGAGCATCGTCGTGATGAACTTCGCCAGCACCCCGGAATACTCCGAGGTCGGATCCTGGCGCGGCCCAAACACGTTGAAATATCGCAACGTGATCGTCTCCAGCCCGTAGAGTTTCGTGAACTGCTGGGCATATAACTCCGCCACCCATTTCATAATGCCGTAAGGGGAGATCGGATGGGGAGGCATACTTTCGGCCTTCGGCAAGGTCGGCGTATCGCCATAGACGGATGAGGATCCGGCATAGATCACCCTTCGAACTTTGGCGTCGCGCGCGGCGACCAGGACCGACAGGGTCCCGGTAATGTTGGCCTGATTCGACCGCTGAGGATCCAAAATGGATTTCTGCACCGAAGGGATCGCCGCCTCATGAAACACGACATCGACCCCGGAAAAAACCTCCCGCATCCGCCCCGTATCACAAATGTCGTCATTCACGAATTCAACCTTTGCGGAGACTGGATCCAGGTTCTCCAAATGTCCCGTGGAGAGATTATCCACGACGCGGACTCGATCGCCACGCAGGACCAACGCCTCGACGAGGTTCGATCCGATAAATCCTGCCCCACCCGTCACACAGAACGTCGCCATAAGAGAACCTCAGTTGAATTTCAAATCACGAGATCCTGACTCTCAATTGCGCGGATACCAATTCTCTAACAATCGAACGTTTTCCACAACCCCGAATCGTTGCCCTACTAAATTTCCAAATAACTTTACCCTGTGCTAACATCACCGGGGTGGGACCTGTCAATAGGGAGGCCGGATGAGCACGGACTCCACCATCAAACAAAAACAATTCCTGGACTGGTTGCGGCTTGTGGCGCTGGAATCTCGCAATGGCGTCCTACAGGTCCAATCGAACGAAGAAACATGGCGTTTCTACTGCCTCAACGGTGACATACGCGCCGCCACTGTCACCCCCACGACCACCCTGGATTCTGGCCGCGCTGACCCTGGTGCTTTTTTCCTCAAAACCCTGATCGCTCTGGCCGTCGACGGTGTGCCCCAGTGTTCCTTTGCCGAAGTCCGGGAGAAGCCCCCGCCACAGGCCCTGGTAGCACGAGTTCCCATCGAAACGGTGCTTTCGGAATTGGCGCGGACCGCCCTGGCGCCCGAAGCCATCCGCGCCCAATTGAAGGCCTCGGGGTCCCGTTTCATTGCCCTGAAGTCGACCGGTCTGGAAAACAGGGCGGGGGTCCTTTCACGCGATGAGGTGTTTCTCCTCTCCCGCTTCGACAGTCCCCTGTCGGTGGAAGAAGTTCTCTCTGTTTCCCCGTTCGAAGAACTTCAAAGCGTGCGGCATATCTACGTGCTATACCTCCTCGGCCTGGTCGACGCCTATGACCCCAGGGCCGCGGCCGCAGGCACGACGGGGCGCAGTCTCCCCGGCTTCGATCCCACGCCAGTAGCCGCCCCCGCCATGCCTCCCAGCAGGGATGAGGCGACCGACTGGTTGTCGTTGAAACGTGAGATTGAGGAGCTCAGTTCGGCGATTTCGGGAGGGGATTTCTATGATCTCTTGGGCGTCACTCGAAAGTCCTCTCCAGAAGAAATCAAGGCAAGGTACTACAAGCTGGCAAAACGTTTTCACCCCGATCGGTATAAGGCCCGGGCGCCTGAATCCCTGCACAGTCAACTTGTCGATCTCTTCCGCCAACTCACGACCGCATACCAGGCCCTTTCGGATCCGACCCAACGCGCGGAATACGACCGCCGCCAGGCGTCTCAGTCGTTCAAGAAAGACGCCCCCACCCCTAGTTCGCCCCTTATTTCTGAGACGGAGCGGGCCGAAAGGAGTTTTGCCGAAGGCAAACAGCTATTCGAAAAAGGGGATTGCGTCAGAGCCCTGCCTTATTTCCGGGATGCTGCCAACCTCGAACCCTCCAACGGGCAGTATCTGTCTTTCCTGGCCCGCACCCTTTCAAAGGTTCCCCAATATCGTAGGGAGGCAGAAGACCATTTTCTTAAAGCCATTGACCTCGAACCCGAAAATCCCTCCCACTTCCTTGACCTGGGGAACTTTTATAAAGAGATCAACCTCCCCTCACGTGCCCGGCGAGCTTTCGAGCAGGCCCTGGAGCGGGACCCTTCCAGTGAGATCGCCAAAGAAGAATTGAAGAGCACCACGGGAAAACCAAAGATCCAAAAGTCGTTCGGCAAGCAATTGAAGAAGATGTTCTCGAAGAAGTGAAAAAGGCAGTTCGCAGTTCTCAGTTCGCAGTTGCCAGAAAAACAGTTGCCAGTTTTCAGTTGTCAGTTGTCAGAAAAAGCATTCGACCTCGGCATAGAGACAAGTAAGCGAGTTAGGTTGCTTGCATTCACCATTGTAGACCCGAACCTTGCACTCGATCTTGGCACTCTGGTTACTGACAACTGAGAACTGACAACTGAGAACTGCTTTTAAACGTTAAAATACTTTGCCTCGGGATGGTGGGCAATAATGGCCGAGGTGGACTGCTCCGGCTCAAGCTGGAATCCGGAGGTGAGCCTCACGCCAATGGTTGTCTCGGGATCGAGCAGGCTGAAGATCTTTTCCTGGTCCTCCAGGGAGGGGCAGGCGCCGTAGCCGAAGCTGTAACGGCTGCCGCGGTATTTCTGGTGGAAGAGGTCGGCAATGTGGGGAGAATCCTCTCCCGCGATGCCGAGTTCCTCACGGATCTTCCGGTGCCAGTACTCCGCCAGCGCCTCCGCGGTCTCGACGCTCAGTCCGTGCAAGAACAGGTATTTGGCGTATTCGTTTGCGGCGAACAACTCCCTGGCCTTCTCACTGGCGCGCGCGCCTACGGTCACCAGCATCACTCCCAACGTATCGCGTCGGCCTGAGTCCGACGGGGCGAAAAAATCGGCCAGGCATAGGAGGCGATTGGCGCGTTGACGGGGAAAGTGGAAACGGACCTTCTCCTGGGGAGCTCCCTCCGGTGAAAAGACGACCAGGTCATCTCCCTCTGAGTTGCACGGAAAATAACCGTACACCACGCGCGGCTGCAGGATATTTTCCTGGATGCACTCCTCCTGCAAGGCGTCACGGATCGGGATATACTTCTCCACCAACACCTTTTCATACTCATCGCGTCCCATACCCCGAAGCTGCCACTGGTTCTTGAAGAGGGCGATGGGATTCACATAGCTGTATATCTCCCGCAGGTTGAGCTCTTCCGGCGGGACGACGCGTTTCCCCCAGAAGGGAGGCGTAGGAACGGGGACGTCTCTTGCCGTGTCGGAGCGGGCTGGCCCAGCGGGACGAGCGGCGGGTGTCTTCTTCGCGGTGGACTCGCGGATCGATTCGGTCGAAGGCGCCACGGCACAGCCGGCGGCCGCGGCCACTGCCGGGAGGTTCCCCGCCAGGTTCTCGGGGATCCTGTAAATTCCCGAGGCGACCAACTCCTCGTGCGTGGCCGGATCGGTAAGCTCATCCATTAATCTCAGCCCGGCGAAGGCATCCTGCCCATAGAACACCGGTCCCCGGTATTCGGCGCGCATATCCTCTTCCACGTATTTTCGGGTCAAGGCAGCGCCGCCGCACAAGACCGGAAGCCTCAGACTCAGGCGTTCCAGATCTTCAATCACGTACTTCATTTCGACTGTTGACTTCACCAGCAGGCCGCTTAACCCGATGGCGTCGGCCTGATGTTCAATCGCCGACCGGATGATGGTGTCGGAGGGCTGCTTGATGCCGAGATTGAAAACCTGGTAGCCGTTATTGGTGAGAATGATGTCCACCAGATTCTTCCCGATGTCGTGGACATCGCCTTTCACCGTCGCCAGAACGATCCGGCCCTTGGTGGCGCTGGTGGATTTGTCCATGAACGTTTCCAGGTAGCTGACCGCCGTCTTCATCACCTGCGCCGAGTCCAGCACCGACGGCAACTGCATCTTTCGGGCCCCGAATAGCTCGCCCACCACCCTCATGCCATCCAGCAGCACCGTGTTGACGATGTCGAGGGGAGAGTATTTTTTCAGGGCCGCATCGAGCAGGTGTTCGAGGGTGACCTTTTCCCCTTTGACGGTGGACACCTTTTCGCCGTTGATGATGGAATTCTTGAGGCGGTCTTCCACGGTCAGCTCGGATTCTTCTTTTTGCGACACGCTGAAGGTCTTCTTCTCAGCGCCTTCATAAAATTGAATAAACTTCTGAAGCGGATCGCCCTCCGAGCGGTCGAAATAGATCAGCTTGCGGGCCAGTTCGACCTCTTTTTCCGGAATCTTGAACAGCGGATAGATGCGCTGCCAGTTGACGATGGCGGCATCCAGACCGTGCTCCATGGCCTCATGCAGAAACACGGAGTTCAGGATGCGCCGCGCGTACATATCCAGGCCGAACGAGACGTTCGAGACCCCCAGGATGGTGAGGGCGCCGGGGATATTTTTCTTGATCAGCTCGATCGCCTTCATGGTCTCGATGGCGGCGGTGCGGTATTCCTCCTGGCCCGTGGAAATGGGCAGGGTGAGGGCATCGTAGAGAATATCGTTTGGAGCGACACCATACTTTTCGGTCGCAAGGCTGAAGATGCGCTGGGCCACAGCGAATTTCTTCTCCGCCGTCAGGGCCATGCCTTCCTCGTCGATGGTCAGGGCCACCACGGCGGCCCCGAACTTCTTGACCAACGGAAGCACCTGCGAGGTCCGCTTTTCCCCATCTTCGAGGTTGATGGAGTTGACAATCGCCTTCCCCGGGATCAGCTTGAGGGCCGTTTCGATGACCTCCGCTTCGGTGGAATCGATCATCACGGGAACCGGGACACGGGTGGCCAGCATCCGGATGGTTTCCTGCATGTAATGCTTTTCGTTGCCCCCCACGATGGCGACGCACAAATCGAGCACGTGCGAGCCTTCTCCCACCAGCCGCTTCGCCATCATCAGGATGTCGTCGTACTTCTCCTCGGTGACCAGCTGTTTGAACTTCGGATTGCGCGTCGTGGTGTTCATTTCTTCGCCCACGATCAGCGGACGCGGCTCCTGGGCCAGCGGGGTGGAAAAATAAATGGAGGCCGCGGCGCCGACGGGCTTGCGTTCACGCCGCTTCGGCGCCATCCCGCCGAGGGCTTCAACCACCTTGCTCAAATGGGCTGGTGTGGTGCCACAGCAACCTCCGACCATGTTCAATCCGTACTCCATCGAGTATCGTTTCAAGTACTGGGCCAGCTCGTCCGGCGTCAGGGGATAGGCGGCGCGCCCTCCGACGTTCTTAGGAATTCCGGCATTGGGCAGGCAGGAGATCCTCTTCGTGCAATTGTCTCCCAGATAGCGGACTGCGTCGTTCATCTCGCGAGGCCCGGTGGCGCAGTTCAGGCCGACAGAGATGATGTCGTAAGGCTCCAGGACCGTGAGCGCGGCTCCCACTTCGGTTCCCAGCAGCATCGTGCCCGTGTTCTCGATGGTCACCTGGACCATGACTGGAATGGTCTTTCGCGACTCCCGCAACGCACAAAAAACTCCCGCCAGGGCCGACTTGGTCTGGAGCAGATCCTGGCATGTTTCAATCAAGAGGACGTCCACGTTGCCATCGATCAAACCCCGGGCCTGTTCGTAAAATGCCTCGCTCATCGCATCGAAGGTAATGTGCCCGAGCGATGGCAGCTTCGTGGTCGGCCCGATCGATCCGGCGACGTACCGGCCATTGCCGCCGCCCGGTCGGTTCGAGTAATCGCTGGCCACCTCCCGCGCCAACTGAGCCGCTTTCAAGTTCAGTTCGTAGACCTTGTCCGCAAGCTCATATTCCGCAAGGACGATGCGGGTGGATCCAAACGTGTCGGTCTCGATGACTTCGCAACCCACATCCAGGAAGCCGGCATGCACCCGACGAACCGCGTCGGGTTTCGAGAGGACGAGGTATTCGTTGCAGCCCTCCTTCCCCCAAAAGTCGTCGGCGGTCAGATTCTGCACCTGGAGTGACGTCCCCATCGCCCCATCGAATATCAGGATCTTCTGTTCCAGCGTCTTAAGAAATGACAATACAATCACCCCTTTGGCACGATTTACCCACGCCCCTGCGAGCCTGGAGTCTCCCAATCGCTAAAGGGCTTCGGCGAATAGCTTGTCCCGACCAGCGCCTCCGAACGGCGCATTCGCGTCAACAACTGGAAAGCGTTGGAACAACCTCGGATTCTAAACGCTTTGGTTTCCCAGTGCAATACCGCTACATCCCTCTTGCACAATGGGACGAAGCATTGATCCCTTCACGGATGGCCTGATTGTGGTGGACTAGGCTTGCTGGACTAGGCTTTTCTCCAGACAGTTCTAAGGCAAGGAGGCAAGGTTTCCGTCCGAACCGATGGACACATCTGTCTCCAATTTCTCATAGAAGTCCCATATGGGAATCTATATTTCACCATTTCTAGAACGGACTCGCCTCAATCGCATAGAATCTCGTGTGTTTTCTGCAAAACCTGATCCTGACAGGAGGGTAAGATCCAGACTCACTGACTTTCTTTTCCATGAGTTTCTACAAAAATTTGGATTTTCATACCGCGCGCATGGAGACAAAATTATATAACTTTTTACAAATGAACTATTTGGAATGGCATTCCATTTTGGATACACGATTGCAGGAAGAATGGCATCTTTAGCAATTTTTGATCGATTTTATGGTTTACATTTTTAATGGATCTTCCCCTGAGACCAGCATTTCTAATTTCCGGGTAAAGCCGTGATTCCGGTGCAGGCTTTAGGGACTATCAGTTAATCCGCAATGGATCGCGTCAGGAAGCATTTTGTTTTTCCCAGTTCACCAAATGGCACCATTTCCAACGCAATATCCTTGAATCGGTCAGGATGAACAAATTCCTTTGTTACAACACAGGAGGGGTCGCCCTCCTCTTAAGTCACTTCTCCGTGGCGGCTTCATCTTTCTTTTCGCTCAAAAGGGAAAAAACAACAATCGAAAACCAAGGAGAAGATTCAATGAACAATCGTTCCACTCTTTTGAAACTTGTGATCTGGGGGGTTCTCTTTACGTTGGCCATGACGGACATGGTCATGGCCCAAGTATTGAATGCCAGGATGCGCGGCACGGTGACCGACCAGTCAGGAGCAGTCATCCCAGGCGTCAAGGTCACCGCCACGAATGTTGGCACTGGAAGCTCCAAGGAGTTAGTATCCGAAAACGACGGAAGCTTCGAATATCTTCAACTCGGGGTCGGCAACTACAAGGTCACGGCAGAAAAGTCCGGGTTTAAAATGTTCACGACAACCGGGATCCATCTGGTGACCAATCAAGTCTACCTTTTGAACATCTCCATGGAGGTCGGAGCGGTGACGCAGGAGGTTTCCGTTCAGGCGAATGCCACTCAAGTCGAAACCACCAACATGCAATTGGGAACGGTGGTCTCCGGATCCACGATCGTGGATATGCCGCTCAACGGCCGCAATTGGGTCCAGTTGCAGCAATTGCAGCCGGGCGTGATGTCGGCGTCTGACGGCCGCGGATCTTTCTCTACCAACGGCGGCCAGACGGACCAGAACGCTTACCTGATCAACGGAACCGACTCTCAGGACCTGCCGTTGAACACGGTGCTGTTTATCCCCAGCCCCGATGCCATTGCGGAATTCCGCCTGGTGACCAACACTCTCAACCCGGAATACGGACGCGCTTCCGGGGCGACTGTGAATGCCATCACGAAGTCCGGTACCAACCAATTTCACGGCAGCGGGTTTGAATTCTTCCGGGACACCAGTCTCGATACCCGCAACTTCTTCGGCGCTCCGCATCAAGCGGTGATTTTCCACCAGAACCAATTCGGTGGGACCATCGGAGGTCCCATTCGGAAGAATAACACCTTCTTTTTCTTCTCTTATCAGGGAACTCGGAACCGGGTGCCTCAGGCGGGTGGAAACTCCCCCGTGTACACCCAGGACCAGCGGAACGGTATCTTCCCGGATCTCGCCACGTCCTCGGTCTTGTCACCCTTCCCCCTGAAGGGCGAGAACGGAACTTTGTTTCCGGCTGGGACGCCGTATTCCACCATTTTCCCCACCGGACATATTCCCACAGCAGACTTCAATTCGGTCGCAGCGGGCCTGATGAACAAATTCGTTCCACTCCCCAATTCGGGTGCTAATTTCCTGTTTAACCCGACTACGACTGGATTAGCAGACCAGCTTATTGCTCGCATCGACCACACCTTCAGCACGAAAGATTCGATTTGGGGGAATTGGTTCTGGCAGAGAAACCCTACCACGGATACGTTGCCTTTCACGGGCGCCAATTTGCCGGGGTTCGCGGACGTGAACCAACGCCATCTTCAGCAGTACACGGCCAACTGGACCCACGTGCTCAACGACCATGTTGTGAACGAAGCCCGCTTTGGGTACAGTCGATTTAATTTTGCGGCGGTTACCCCAGTCACGCCAACGCTGCCGTCCTCAGTGGGTTTCACCGGGATCACCCCTCAAAACCCCGGATCGGCGGGGCTCCCCGTGATCACCGTCAGCGGGTTGTTTACCCTGGGATTTTCCACTAATGGCCCTCAGCCGAGAATCGATCAAACGTACCAGGTCACTGACAATCTGTCGTGGGTGAAGGGGAAGCACACGCTGAAATTCGGGTTCGATATGCGACGCGCTCAAGTGTACAACCCGTTCAACAATTCGAACAGTGGTTCATTTGGCTTTGGCGGTTCCGGATTATTCAGCACGGGAAATGCCGGGGCTGATTTCCTGCTGGGAATTCCGGACACTTACAACCAGGGCAGCGGTGACATCATCAATGCCCGCACGCAAGAGTACTACATCTACGCACAGGATCAATACAAGGTCCGACCCAACCTCACGCTGACTTACGGCGTGGGCTGGCAGATTGACACTCCCCTGAACGACAATTTTCATGACAATCACGCCATGGTCGCGTTCCGGCCGGGACAGCAGTCCACGGTATTTCCGACTGCTCCGGTTGGATATGTATTCCAGGGTGATGCGGGCGTGAATGCGTCAGGCTCGACTTACTTCAAGGATTTCGGCCCTCGTTTCGGATTTGCGTGGAGTCCGAATTGGGGTTGGCTCTCCGGCGGAGCGGGCAAAATGAGCATTCGCGGTGGATTTGGCCTTTACTTCAACCGCTCGCTCGAAGAGCAGACCTTGCAGTTCTTGGCCGATCCACCTTTCGGACTTTCCTCACCGGGGGCTTCCACGGTTGCTGGCGGGACCGGCAGTCCGGGCTTTGCCAATCCGTTTTGCGATGTCGCCGGTCGCGGGTGCGTTCCCAATCAATTTCCGTTCGGGGGCATTGCGCCCGGCACCCGGGTCGATTTCGCCTCGCTCTCTCCGTTTTTTGCCCTGTTCCAGGATCCCAAGACCCGACCCGCCTACTCACAGAACTTCAACCTCACGGTGGAGCGTCAATTGCCGGCCGACATGATCCTCTCCATCGGCTATGTGGGCGCTTTGGCCCGTCACAACGTGCTGATTCGGTCGTTGAGTCCCGGTCTGAATCAGGCCGGATGTGCGGCAAATCCCTCCTGTGTGGCCAACCGCGTCAATCAGGGATTTGTATTCCCGCAGAATTTCCCATTCGATATCAACGTGCTGGGCACGGTGCCGTGGAACACGGAGACCGTGGGGAACTCGAATTACAACGCCCTGCAGGTCAGCTTGAACAAACACTTTTCCCATGGCATGCAGTTCCTGGCGTCCTACACGTGGTCACACGCGATGGACAATGCCTCGGGCTTTGAGGATTCGGGATTCGGCGGAGGCGGTTTTGGACAGTTTGGAAGCGCGCGTGGCACGAATCCTTTCAACCTCAACGCCGGCTACGGGAATTCTGCTTACGATGCATCCCAGCGGTTTGTCTTCAGCTACACGTACGAGCTTCCCTTCGCCCACTTGATGGGACATAACCGTTTGACGGATGGATGGAAGATCACCGGCATCACGACGTTCCAGAGCGGGTTGGCCCTGGACGTGGTGGATGGCGGCTTCCGCTCTCTGTCGTGCTGGCAGTTTGACTTCGGGGTGTGCGCCGACGCGCCGAACTCGACTGGACCGGTTCAGTTCACCGATCCGCGCACTGCATCCTTCGTCAACGGCATCAAGGGTGGAACCACTTCGCGTACCAATTACTGGTTCAATCCGAACACCTTTGCCCTGGAGCCCTTCGGGACCTTTGGCAATGTGGGACGAAACAATTTGAGTGCTCCGGGTGTTTACAACTTTGATTTCGCGTTGTTCAAGGATACGAAGATCACGGAGTCGACCAAGGTGGAGTTGAGGTTTGAATTCTACAATTTCTTCAACCACACTCAGTTCAATGCTCCCGGTACCACGGATGTCAACTCGTCGAACTTCGGCCGGATCACTTCCGCAGCTCAACCACGACTGATCCAATTGGCAGCGAAGTTCTACTTCTAGGCTGTATCAAACCTTAAGGCTCTTGCAAGCGCTCCGATCCCATGGATCGGGGCGCTTTTTTTTGTGAACGTCAGCGGGTGGAATGACTCGGAGGTCCGCCCCCATTCTGCCCATCCAACCTCGGGCCCGAAAGGCCGGAGCGGTCAATTACCGCAATCTCCCTTTCCAAGCCTCCTTCAGAAAACGATTCCCACGAGTCTTGTTTCTTGAACAGGTGTTCCTGGGGGGCTAGGTTTGGCGAGTGGCAGTGGGTGTTTCTCCCATCGCGGGCTTTTGGTCACGCACGAGTATGACCCGCGATGAGTCAACTGGAAAATCCATATGCCCGCAGGCTCCGTCGTGTTCCTGGAATTTGCTCAAAAGGTCTTGACGGGCGGCCCAGTCCTTGTACAATTCTTGTCGCTCCATTCTCGAAAGCCCAATCTTCGAAAGCCATTTCATCCCCGAGGCGATTTGTCGCCTCGCAACGAGAACTGTGCGGGCTGTTGTTAAGCTCTCTTATTTCACACGCAGAGAGGTCGAAAAAACAATTCACCGGAGGCATCACCCATGATGAAAAAATTGCTTCAAGGCACGATCGCAGTCTTGCTTTTGCTGGTTTCAATTCTTCCATTGCTCGCCCAGCCGGCTCCGAGCGCGGGCCCGCCCAAAGTGATCTTAATCGAGCGCGAAGAGATTAAGCCGGGCAAGGGAACCGCCCATGAGAAGGAAGCCCATGGGTTCGTCCAACTGGCCGGCCGGGCGAAATCGGAGGCTCATTGGCTGGGGCTGTCCGCCATTTCCGGGAATGAGAATGAGGCGGTCTTCCTGGTCAGTTATCCTTCCTTCGAAGCCTTGGAGAAGGATCACATGAACTTCGAGAAGGCGGAGGGCGGCGCTCTGATGGCAGATCTCGAAAAACTCGAGGCCGCAGGTGCCGACATGCACGCCAGCCAGCGCGCCGTCCTGGCCGTTCTCCGGGAGGATCTGAGCTACCGCCTTAAAGATTTCACCGCCGACAGCATTGCGCACTCGCGCGTCGTTGAAATCGAAACGTTCCGGGTGAGGCTCGGCCATTTCGGGGAATTCGGGGAAGGGGCTAAGCTGTATTTCGGGGCCATGGAAAAGGCCAATGTGAACGCGCCCGTTGCGCTCTACCAGGCCATTTCCGGCGCCCCGGCGGGCACTTACTTTGCCATCTCTTTGATGAAATCGCTGAAAGAGATGGATGTGGATAATGACAAAGCCGTCATGGGAGCGCTTGGGGAAGAGAATGGAAAGAGACTGCAGACGCTTGAGCGCGACTCGGTTATGAATATCGAAGCGAACCTCTATGTCATCAGTCCCAGGATGAGTTATGTGTCTCGGGATCTGACGGGGATCGACCCGGGCTTCTGGACGCCGAAGCCGCCTGCGACCGCGAAGGCCGCCCCTACGCCGGCAGCCAAAGAAAGACCCAAGCAGTAAAAAGATTTTTTGATTCCGTAGGGCGACCCGCCGCGACGGATCGCCCTACAAAACCTAACCTACTTCCTCACCAACCGGATCTCAAATAATTTCGGCCACAACTTCCCCGTCACGACCAATCGATCTTTCGCCGCGTCATAGGCAATGCCGTTGAGGACATCGACCGGTTGCCCGCGATCGGCTGCCGGCAGGAGTCCGGTCAGATCAATCCAACCCAATACCTTCCCCGACCCCGGATCGAGGCGGACAATGTAATCGCTTTCGTACACGTTCGCATAGATCTCTCCTTTGACATATTCGAGCTCGTTCAGATTCGCCAGGGGCTGGCCATCGCTCAACACGCGGACCGTGCGCTGGGTCTGAAGACTGACCGGATCGAGAAACCGGATTTCGTTCGTCCCGTCGCTCATGATCAGAGAACGGTCATCATGCGTCAAACCCCACCCCTCGCCGGTGTACGAAAATTCCTTGAGAGGTTGAAACGTCTGGCGGTCATAGACGAATCCCTTGTGGGACTGCCACGTGAGTTGATAGATCTTGTCCCCGAGAACCGTAATGCCCTCGCCGAAATATTCCGACGGCAGATCATGCTGCTGGAGGACCTTCCCACTCTCGAGATCCACTCTGCGAAGGCTGGACCTCCCAAATAACCCCGTGCTCTCATAGAGCACTCCATTGGAGAATTCCAATCCCTGCGTGTAGGCGGCAGGGTCGTGAGGCCAGCTCTTGATGACTTGAAAGGTATAGAACGGAACTCCGTTTGTGGAGCCGCGGACATCGCTGGAGACCGGTGGAGATGATTCTCTCGGGCCATTTCCCGCCCTTTCGGTACAGGCTGGAGCAGTGAGAATGATCCATGGGATGATTATCTCAAGAAGGATCCGGTACATTCGCTTCTTATCTTTCATATGACTTTGCGTCTCTGTGGTCATAGTGTTTTGCGGGCGGTCAAATTCGAGATGGATTCATCCCCGCCAGGAAACGGGTTGGGCGATGACGTCCATCCTGTCGAGTTCGGACCACTCCCCCGATTGAATTTGCCGATTGTTGAATCCGCCCGAAAGATTACGAGGAAGCACGACCGTCGTCAAGCGCCGGATTTTCAGAAAGGGGGTCGAAGCAGGACACGAAGACATCTTCCTTCAAAAAAAGTGACTCGGATTCGGATAAAGAACAATTCGATTCGCCATCACGGGCCCGGAAGACAACCCTCAAGGCCGGAGGGAACAGGGCGGGAACACCGACAATATGGACCCATAACCCTGGGCCCGGAGGGCCACCAGAATGTAGCCCCGTCTGAGCCCCGCGCTTTTTGTTTTTGCGGGGCGAGGGCGGGGTACCGACGTTCTCAAAGTCACTCGAGCCCCGCTTGCGGGGCGAAAGAATTGTTCAAGACGTAAAAACCAACTATTTGCCATTTGCACTCCAAAGCATGAAGCCCGCCTCGCCTCAGGAAAATTCACAATCAATTGGCCGGATGCGGAATTTTATGGCCGCACCTCGTATGGCGCTGGCGGAGGTCCCCTTTTTGAAATCCTATCTTTCGCCCCTTGAAGGGGCTCTGACTTTTCTTATATCACTACCCCGCCCTCGCTCTCCCGCAAAAAGCGCGGGACGGAGCTCAGGCGGGGCTACATTCTGGTGGCCCTCCGGGCCTAATCGGACTCCTTTTCATTTCTTGTGTTGAACTTCGTTCCGTCGCAAGAAACGTGGGATGGAGCTGACGCCGCAGCGGATCCCAAAAGGGCCATAATCTCTCTGCCCTCTCGGCCCATCAATTGATAGAATAACAACACCACCCAATCTTGACTGCCTGAGAAGGAGCCGTCTTATGAACCACCGTATTGAATCGGATACCATGGGAGAAATTCCGGTCCCCTCGGATAAATACTGGGGGGCGCAGACGCAGCGGTCGTTCGAGAACTTTGTGATTGGCGGGCAAAAAATGCCCCTTGAAGTGATCCGCGCCTTTGCGGTCTTAAAGAAAGCGGCCGCACTGACCAATGTAGAGTTGGGTGTCCTGTCGCGGGAGAAGGCCGAGGTGATTGGCCGCGTGTGTGATGAGATCTCTCAAGGGAAGCTCGACGAACACTTCCCCCTGGTGGTATGGCAGACGGGGTCGGGCACCCAGTCCAACATGAACGTCAATGAGGTCATTTCCAACCGGGCCATCGAGTTGCTGGGGGGCCAGATGGGCTCAAAGAAACCCATCCATCCCAATGACGACGTCAATAAATCGCAGTCCTCCAATGACACCTTCCCGACGGCCATGCACATTGCCGCCTACAAGTTGATCGTGGAACATACCCTCCCCCGGATGGAACGGTTGAAACAGACGTTGGATCAGAAATCCGCGTCCTTCATGAGCATTGTCAAGATCGGGCGCACCCACTTGATGGACGCCACGCCGCTCACTCTGGGCCAGGAGTTTTCCGGTTATGCCTCTCAACTGAAACACTCCCTCAACGCCATCCGGAATTCGCTGGATCACCTGGCGGAGCTGGCGCTGGGTGGGACAGCGGTGGGAACCGGATTAAACGCTCCCAAGGGGTTTGCAGAGAACGTGGCCGCCAGGATTGCGGAATTATCCGGCCATCCTTTCAAGAGTGCCGAGAACAAGTTCGAATCACTCGCCTGCCACGACGCCCTTGTCGAAACGTCCGGGGCCCTGAAAACGGCAGCGGCCAGTCTCATGAAGATTGCCAACGATATTCGCCTTCTGGCCTCAGGTCCGCGGTGCGGAATCGGAGAGATTAGCATCCCTTCGAACGAGCCCGGGTCCTCGATCATGCCCGGCAAGGTCAATCCCACCCAGACAGAGGCGATGACCATGGTTTGCGCTCAGGTGATGGGAAATGACGTCGCGATTAATATAGGGGGCCTCGGCGGACACTTCGAGCTGAATGTCTTCAAACCCATGATGATTTTCAATTTGTTGAACTCCGCCCGGTTACTGGCAGACGCCTGCGATTCGTTCAACAAACACTGCGTCATGGGGATCGAGCCGAACCATGAGCGAATTCGATCTCACCTGGAAAATTCCCTCATGCTGGTTACGGCGCTGAACCCTCACATCGGTTACGACAAATCCGCCGCCATCGCAAAAAAGGCGCACCGGGAGGGTCTCACGCTGAGACAAGCCGCAATCCAACTCGGCTACGTGACCGACGAGGAGTTCTCGAGGTATGTTGTCCCGGAGAAGATGGTGGGAGAACTTTTGTGATCTCTCTCTCGGCGATCGACCTTCCCTTTACTGACATTGAAGATGAATCCCCCCAGCGGAAGCTGGGGGATTGTGGCGGCGGAACGCTGGGGCGGGAGGTTGCATCTGAATCATTCCCCGACTCCCGTCGGGGGGATTATATGGGAAAGGGCCGGAGGCCCCAGAAGGCTGAACTTGAACCATCCCCTCCGCCGAGGCGGACCGTCGGGGGAATTCCATTGGAGGGTGGCGGGAGGGCGCGCACCTCGGGCGCATTTAGAGGAAACACCCCCGCTTGTCCCGCTCCAGAATTCGGGAATGACTGCCGGGTGCGAGAGCCCCCTTCAAGGGGACTTGACCTTGTACAGCCCGCCGGGCGGGATGCGGCCTTCTGTGGAAAACGGCTCGTCATGAGGCAACAGCAAATCGATCTTCACCTCCCACCCGATAGATCGGGGCACGCGCCACTGCCGTCGGGGGGATTCACATCCACGCTTTACTTCCGGTTGATGGCCTCCTGGAAAATCTTGAACGAACGCGGGTCAAACAAGACGAAGATAACCTGCCCGACGCTCGATTGGGGGTGGCTTGGAGCGAAATCGCGGACGGCCCGGACCATGGCTTCGGCGCACTCATCCGTCGGAAAACCGGCAACGCCCGTGCCCAGGGCCGGAAACGCCAGGGATTTCATCTTGAGATCGGTCGCGATGAGGAGGCTCGCTTGTGTCGCCTTGTAAATGATTTCGCCGCTCGTCAGAGAGCCTGGTCTCTTGGGTATCCGTTCATCCTCCATCCGGTAGCCCATGACAGCAGCATGAATGACCGCCTTGTTGGGGAGATTTCCTGCCGTCGTCGCGATCGCCTCACCCAACCGGATCGGACCTTTGGCGCGCGACTCCCGGTCAATGACATCTCCCCCCTTGCGCCGGATCGCACCGGCCACACCCGCCCCCAGAACCAAGTCGGTATTGGCCGCATTTACAATGGCATCCACTTCGACCTGCTCGGTAATGTCCCCCTCCAGCACAGAGACCTTCATGGCTCACCTCGAACTCTCCACCCGGTCTGCCCGTTCCACCGCTATACCCTTCAGCGATTCTCAATCACAAGGGTTCATTGTGCTACAATTCCCTCTCTGATCCGGTCCCAGACTGAGACGCGTTTCGATTGTCCCTTTGGTTCATTGTACCCCAACCCCCAGACGCGGGTGGAAGTTTGCCGCGAGTTTTGTCCGGTGAATTTCCACGCGGTTTCCAGTTTGAGGTGGTGATTCCATGCGACAGCCCTGAACATGAAACTTCAGTCCTCCACGAGGAGTGAGATGCTCAGAACACTCCTGACGAGCCCGGGCGCGCGACGTGCCCAGTTAGCCGTTCTCTCGGGCTTCCTGCTGGCCCTGACCTTCCCGAAGTTCAACTGTGGCTGGCTCGCGTGGTTTGCGCTCCTGCCCCTCTTCTTTGTTCTGCTTCAGCCCATCAGCCGTCGTGCCTCATTTCTGTATTCGCTTGTGTTCGGAGGCGTGTTCTATGCGCTGTTGCTCTACTGGGTGGCGGGGGTCATGCACCAGTTCGGATTTCTTCCTCTCCCTCTCGCCATCCTGTTCCTTCTCGGGTTCTCAATTTACAATGCGCTGTTTCTCGCGCTGTTCGGGATCCTGGCCCGCAAGATCCTGACCCAAAATTACCTCTATCTGAAGTGGTTTCTCCCCACCCCTCCCCAGATCGCTCTGCTCAATTCCGCTCTCGTGGCGGCCCTCTGGGTGTCCGTGGAGTTTTTGCAGACTCACCTCTTTGGCGGCTTTCCCTGGTGCTTGCTCGGCTATAGCCTCGTGAACTACCTCGGTCTCATGCAGGTGACCACGGTGACCGGAATTTACGGAGTTTCATTTCTTGTGTGCGGGATCAACGTCTTATTGGCGCAGGCGCTGTACCAGCGGAAACGGCCTTTGTTTGTGGGGACCGCGATTGTCCTGGGCCTGCTCCTTACAGGGGACTTCGCCCTTCGCACCTGGTGGCTGGGAGGATCGACGGACAGCGTTTCAGTGCGGTCGCAGGGAGGGCCGGCCCGGCATGACGTCGCTATCCTTCAAGTGAATATCCCTCAGGACACCGATTGGACTCGCCCCGTTTTTGATGCCTGGCTGTCGACGCTTGAAAAGATGCTTCTGGCTTCTCCCGGAGAGATCGCCGTCATGCCGGAAAATCCGGCCCCTTTTTACTATCCGGATGACCGCACTTTTACCGAGCGTTTGGAATCGATGGCAAACCGCTCAGGGGCCTATTTGATTGCGGGCGTCGTCATGTCTCACAGCGACGCCCAGGGTCATGCCGGGACTTTCAACAGCGCGGCCACGCTGGCGCCCGATGGTCATCTCGTTGCGGCCTATGACAAGCAACACCTGGTTCCTTTTGGAGAATACGTCCCTCTGCGGAGGTATCTTTCCTTTGCAGGAAAGCTCACGCAGGAGGTCAGCGATTTCAGTGCCGGTGACAGGTTCACCCTCAGCCCGCTCCATGAAAACCGGGCGGGGATTTTCATCTGTTATGAAGCCATCTTTCCGGACCTGGTCCGGCGCTTTACCGCCGCCGGCGCCGAAGTCCTGATCAATATCACCAACGACGGCTGGTATGGAGACTCTTCCGCGCCTTATCAGCACTTTGAAATGTCCCGCGTCCGGGCCATCGAAAACCGCCGCTACCTGGTTCGCGCCGCCAATACCGGGATCAGCGCGATCGTGGATCCCTATGGCCGAATCATCACGAGGACGAAACTGAACACGCAGGTCGTGCTTCACGGGGAAATAGAGTACCGCACCGACCGGACATTTTACGTTCGCTTCGGCGACGTTTTTGCGTGGCTGTGTGTCCTGTGGAGTGGGGGGTTCCTGGGATTCGTTTCTTTCAGGAAAAGAGAAGGTAGATAGGCCCCGCAAAGACGCTGAGGACGCCGGGATCCCGACACAGGGCCTCGGGGCCCAATTATTTCTCTTCGACCAATCTGTCGACGAGCTGTGTCACTTCATCGATGTGACCGCGATCGTGCTCCACCATCTTCAGAAGAATTCCTTCCAGCGTGATGCGACCGACCGTCTCGAGCTCGCCCTCCCGCTCCAGGGCTGCGGGCCTGACTCCTTTGAGAAGCTGGAGGCTTCGCACACGCGCGGCCCGGAAACCTTGCAGTGCCGCCTTCAGGTCTTGAGCGTTGTAATCGCGTTCCTGCGCCAGACGGGTCCCGTCCACATCCGGAAGGCGGGGTCGGTCTTCAGTCAGCAGCCTTTCGATCCGCACATTGTACCCTTCCGCCTCAATGTCCCTAAGGTGGCACACATTTTCGAGAATCGAAAAATCCTTTGAAGAGGGCTTCCAGGTCAGGGCCTGGTGGTCGAGACCCTGGGTGAGCTGCAGAATCCGGTCCGGCGTCTCGCCCAGCGTTGTGAGGAAACGAACAAGCTCTTCTGGTTTCATCAGTGTTCTCCGTTAAATCGCACCGGTGGCAGCCGTTTAACAACGGTCATACCCTGTCCGGATTCGGCGCCGTGAAATTGGCATCAACGACATTGCCGGTATTCCTGGTTCCGGCAGGCTCAAACAGGAGGACCTCGACTTCTTCGTCGGCGACAGGCCTGTGCTCGACGCCGCGCGGGATGACAATCAGTTCGCCTTGTCCAAGCTCGACGACGCGATCCCGAAACTCGACGCGGAACTTTCCCTTCCACACGAGAAAAAGCTCGTCTTCATCGGCATGGTGATGCCAGACAAACTCTCCCTTGAACTTGACCAATTTAACTTCCTGTCCATTCAGCGCCGCAACGACCTTGGGCCGCCAATGTTCGGTGAAAAGCGCGAACTTCTCAGCAATGCTGGTCTTGTTCATTTCATCCCTTCGGCTGTTCATTCCGATCACAACAAGATTGCCGGTGGGTCATGGCGCGTCGTCGCCGATGCTCAGCCGTCCCTGAATATGTTCTACTGCGGATCCGGTCCGGGAGATCCCGGCATTGCAGTGCACCAAAACCGGTTTGGGAAGGTGCTGATAGGCTTGCCACACCTGCTCGAGTTGCCCCGTGGAGAGCGGCGGCCACTGGAAGTCTTTGACTGGAATGTGGACGACCTTAAATCCGGCCTCCTCGTAGTAAATCAGAAGACCCGCCGGCAGGCCGGGACAGAAGAGCAACTGTTCTTCGGCAAGAAGGCACAGAATCGATTTGATTCCGAAGCCGTGCAGCGATTCGAGCCAACGATCGACCTCCTCCTGCGACGTTTCCGTATTCAGCCCGTCAAAACCCGGCCGGCAACTTCTAGCCAGGAGGTCCTCCATGACCCACTCAACCATATCAAACATCCCCTAAGCAAGGATTCCGTCCACCAAGGCCGCCCAGATGGACCCTTTTCGAGAAACCGAATCCCAAGAGAATTATCGGCCCTCGGTTGTGCGAGATTCACTGACGAATCATCGGGAGTATACCGCCCCTCCCAGCAGCGGGCAAGGCAAGGGGACATTTAAGCGGGAATTAATGCATCACAGGCAGGGGAACCGGCCTCCGCGCCTCAGCAGTAAAGGAGTGCTGAGGCGGGAGACAGGGTCAATTTGAAGTCACTTCATAAACCTTCCCGTCCAGGACGAACCTGACCTTCGTGCCCAACGAGAAGTACTCCGAGGCCCCGGGGAGTTGCGCCGCCAACTTGAAATACTCGTCGCTGCCAAATTCGATCTTCACCACGGGGAGCGACTTCTGCTCGTCGTATTGCGAATCCACCCAGACCCCCTCCTTCAACATGAAGGTCTTGTTGCGGACGTAGCGGACATTGTTCAGCCCGGAACTTTCGGCACGCTCCGCGGCTTTAAGCCGCTGCAGAGTGACACTGGATTGGACCGCGTTGGAACCTGATTGGGCGGCCATGTCGACCGACATGGTGGCGGCCGGCGAGGGGGCCGACTTGGAGGCGGGCCCGCCCACAACGCCCCCGACCACACCGCCCGTCGGAATCTGCCGCATCGCCCGGCGGTCATCCTCCGTAATCAGGAAAGAGGTGTAGGGCGTGGCGATGCCATACCGGGTGGCAAGCTCGACGATTTCGTCCTTCACTTCCTTGGACTCGCCATTCAGCCGGATCTGGTCCATCAAATAGCCTACTTTCCGGATAGCCCACAGGCGCGGGATGAAGTCGGTTTCGGAATTCTCTGAAGGGAACGCCAGGGTCCCGAGGGCGAAGGTGCGCCTTCCCGAATTGACTTCCCCTTCGAGCGTCGCATCGACCGAATGGCTTCCTGTGTAACGCCCGACAATCACGAGTTGGGAACCTTTGAACAAATCAGGGAGCACCCGGGGAAAGACATCGTCGACTTTTACATCACCCAGCTCCAGCTTCAGGTTGGTCAGCACCGGCGAATTCACTTTCGTGAAGATATTGGAGACGCGCACCTCCAGGTCTTCCTTCGGCCCGATGTACTCAGCGACCCCGTGATTCCCTTCGGCCAGGGGATCCAGCAGATGGGTGTTGACGTCGTATCCCACGCCCACCGTGAAGAGACGCGTGTGGGTCGGATTGGCATGTTGGGTGTTGCTGAGGATCCGGCTGATGTTCTGTTCTCCCACGGTGGGCAGGCCGTCGGTCAAGAACACGATGAAGTGGGGCCGCATGTCCTCGCGGAACATTTTCAGGGCAGCCAGCAATGCCGAGTTAATGTCCGTGCCGCCGTTCGCCTCCAGCTTGGACACGTATTCCACCGCGCGTTCGATCCCGGCCGGGGTCGCCGGCACCAGCCCCCTTTCAAAGAGGTGCTCCTCACTCGCAAAGTGAATGACATTAAACGAATCGCCGGGGTGAAGCGAGCGGATGCCGAATTTCAAGGCCTCGCGCGCCTTGGTGATTTTTCCCTCTTCGCTCATGGAGCCGGAGGTGTCGAGGACAAAGACGATGTCCTTGGGAACGGCTTGGCTCTGTTTCAACTCGAGCTTCGGCGAGAGCAGGGCTATGAAGAACCCGTCCTTGCCTTTTTCGCGGTAGGTCAACAAGCTCAGACCGAATTCCTTGTCGGAAAGGGAATAATACAGAATGAAATCCTGGGTAGGCTTCACCTGCGATTGTTCGAAGCTCGCAGAGACGCGGGTCTCGCCCTTCCGGTTGATTTCCAGCGCGTGGGTAGGTGAGTAAATGTTCTTCAACGCCACGTTGGACGCAATTTCGATTTTTCCGGCAAGCGTTCCGATCGGCTGCGCCAAGGCATTGTGGCCGACTCCAAGAGGATATTCGACCTTCACGGTCCCCTGCTCTGCCTTGAGAATCTGGGAATAACGGATCTCAATCTTCTGATCGCTCCCCGGGCCAATGGGAAAGACGCGCGCCTGGAAGAGATTCTTGCCGACGTACTCAAGCAAACCGGGGTCGCGCAAACGGCGGACAATCTCGTTGTAGGTCTGGCGGGCCTTGTCGCGCTCCACCAGCTCTCCTACAATGCGCTTCCCCCCGGTCCACATGGCAAATTCTTCAATGGAGGCACTCTCGGGAATTGGAAAATAAAACACGCCCTCGGCAGCCCAGCGATTGGGATTCTGGAAGACCTGCTCGATATGGGTACTGGCCACCTGGTTGTTGACCGTGGTCGAAAACGTAATGGACTTCACCGGGAGGGGTGCTTCCAACTCCACACAGGGAGGCCTCTGAGGTGGCAGGGGCCAGGGACCCGGACAACGGCGCGGAATCATGATTCCTTGACCGAATACGAGCGAAGGAAGGATACAACCCAGGAGGAAAAGAAGCGGAGCTCCGGAAAGGATGACCCGGCGGTTTCTTTCAACCCTCTGGGGTTTCACGTTGATAGCACTGGATGGTTGGGCTTCCACTTGATCACCTCCGGTCGCACTCCAGGAAGACAACTTTGCTGTGTTACATACGTCTTTGCACCTTCAAAAAGTTAGACATCCGGAATCAACCAAAAGTTCGAATTATTAGATGCAGACGCGGAGAAAAGGTGCAAGGTCGGAATAAGAGAATCTCAGCGAGGGGGTTCGTCGAGCGCGGTGTAGGCTGGATCTGAAACATCCCCCGACTCCCGTCGGGGGGATTATGGCGGCGGAAGGCTGGGTTGGCAGGCGGCATCTGAAACATCCCCCGACTGCCGTCGGGGGGATTATGGCGGCGGAAGGCTGGGTTGGTAGGCGGCATCTGAAACATCCCCCGACTCCCGTCGGGGGGATTCGGAGCAGTGCACGACCATTTCTTCTGCGTTCCAGCGTTGCGCCAAGAATCCCCCCAGCGGAAGCTGGGGGATCGTTCCTGTGCAGTCTACAAACGAGCTCGCTTTACCCACAGAGAATCCCACCGACGGCAGTCGGTGGATATTTCAAATCCTGCCTACCAGCCGTTCCTCAAAAATGTCCTCATCAACGCTGTTGTGAATTCGCCGCAGGTTCCAGCGTACGCCGAGCTTTCCCACAGTCGGTCCATCCCTGCCCTCACGAGAATCTCCGGAAAGTGTTTCGCCATGAAATACTGTCCGTTATTCATCAGCGCGAGCACGCAAGACTCCACGCTCGCCTGAGGCACAATTCTCATCAGCAGGTGTCCATGATCCGGCAGGATACTCATTTGATCAATGGCGAATCCCCGTTTTTCCGCGACCCCGAGCCAGTAGCTACCCAACTCCCGGGCAGTCGCAGCATCAAACACGGCTCTCCGAAATTGCGTCGCCAGGACCACATGATGACTCAAGTCAAAGAAGGCATGCGCAGAACGGAGTGGTCTTCGATCCTGATTCCGGTAACGAAATACGGGTGGAAGAAGGCGGTCAGCGTATCTGTGGTGCGCTGTCTGGGCCATCAGATAGTGACGAACGGTCTCCCGGTTCACTCGCCCAGTGCTTTTCGCCAGAAATCCCCGCGCCCATACGGGAGATTCCAATCCACACACTGAAGCCAGGTTCGTCTTGAGGGTCTGGATCACCCTTGAGATCGCTTGATCCGGACGCAAACTCACCACCAAGCGGACTTGCTTGGAACACCATTTGGACTCAAAAAGATGATAGCCGTGCTTTTGGCAGATTTCGAGAAGGCGTGCACTGAGCCTTTCCAGCAACATTGAGGAAGTGAAAAGTGCCTTCCGACGATGAGATCGAAAACAGATGTAATAATGAAGTTGATAGGCCCAGTTCAAGGACTCATAATTTTGAATATTCATGTGGAGCGACTTTCCGGGGGGAAATGTTAAGTCAATTCTGCCATGGGCCCTGCAAAAGGGGAAGAGAATTGAGGGGGGCGCGCGGTAGGTCGTATCTGAAACATCCCCCGACTGCCGTCGGGGGGATTGTGGCCGCGGATCGCTCATGCGGTAGGTTGCACCTGAACGATCCCCCGACTGCCGTCGGGGGGATTATGGCGGCGGAAGGCTGGGCTGGTAGGCTGGATCTGAAACATCCCCCGACTCCCGTCGGGGGGATTGTCACTGAAGAAGATTCGGGGATGGAGACTAAAAATTCACGCAGCCCGGACAAACCAGGGCTTGCCGGTCCCGAATTTCGTGGCCAGTGAAATTCCGAGGGCAAAAATGAAAACGAGATAGGGGATGAACCAGTTGACCACTGGGATAAAAGAGAGCAATGACCAGAGAATCAGCCCCAGGAGGGCATAAAGGGCGAGGGGCAGCGGCCGTTTCAGAAGCCAGCGTACCAAAAAGCGTCCGATGGTGAGATAAAACGCCACGGCGCCAAAGGCCCACATTGAAAAAAGCAACAGGATCAGCAGAAACACCAGGGGGATTCCGATCACGATCTTGATCATTAGGGAAAACAACGCCAGCAAACCGATGAACACGATCAGGGCGAGCAGGCCGATCACCGAGATCTTTGCAAAGTCCCGTTCAAAACGGTCCATCGCAAAAGCGGTCTGGACGGGAATGAACAGGATCACCAGGACCGCGATGATGAACCATGCCAGAACTCTTGCCAGCCGCCACAGCAGCGCGTTGCGTTCGAAATGGCGGGTCAGGACAGAGCCCTCGCGCTGAGAAAAGGTGTGCCGCAATTCATCCTGAAAATAGGTGGTCGCCAGTGTCTTTCCCGCGACGCGGGCGCTGGGATCGTGATACAGCTTCCCGCCCAGCACGATCAGGTCGCCCCCCACGACCGCTTCCGGCCCCAGCCAAACATCGCCGCCCATAGAGGCCACATCCCCGTCCACCTTTCCGTTCACGGTGACGCTTCCGCCCAGCGCGGTCACGGACTGTTTCGCTTCCCCGTCGATGAAAACGGAATGTCCGACCGAAATGACGTCGCTTTCCGCCGTGCGGTTTTTTTCGATGGTGATATCCTCGCGGACGGGAGCGGGCCGAACGGGCGTCTGCGCTTCGGGGCCGGGCTCGATCGCGGGCATACACAGGAGGCTGCCGGAAAGAAAAAAACCGGGAATTAAGAAGATCAGGAAGGAGAGAAAGCGCGGGAACCGCCTCAACCAGCCCGAGGGGTCTGCCGCTTTAGAACGTCTTGTCATTCCCACCTCGACGGACGCGCAGGTGCACGTCCTCAAGCATCAGCCGCTCATAACGGGTGAGAAGTTTAATGAGCGCGAAGCCTGCCACGAGCGTAGCGAACATCACCACCAGCAGTGACAACGGCGCTGAGGCGGAGAGCCACTGGCTGCCTGATTCCGTCACGGTGTTCATGGTGCGCAGCACGGCCAGCATTGATTTCAGGGGAAGTTGGGCCCAACCCAAAGTCACATCGAAAAACGTCTTTTGGAGGCCCCCCAGAAATACCACAAGGGTGAGAAGGGTCAGACCGTAGCCGGCTGTCAAGAGGGAAAACTTTCGTTCTTCGGCGGGAATAATTTGAGAATAAATTTGCTGACGCACGCGGTACATGACATGGGGGATGAAATGCTTGGGCGGATCGATCGGAGGGATTTCGGAGAGGCCGCCGACGAGCCTGACCTCCTGGCCATACCGCGTCAGGCAGGTGGAACAGTACTGGAGGTGAATATCGATCTTCCGCAGCTCGCCTTCGTCGAGCGCTCGATCGTGATAAGCCGAAAAGTCAATTTCGTCGCATCTCAGCATGGGTCTCTACACCTTCTCCTACAAAGTCACCTCGGTGGCTGCCGGAAGCCTGCCCCTCCCGATCAGCCTCTTGAATAAATCCGAACGCCCTTTCCTTCCAACTTCTCAATCATTCGCCGCATCATCTCGCGGGCCCGGAACGTCCTGTTCTTCACCGTTCCCAGGGGAAGATCGGTGATTTCGGCCATCTCATCGTAGCTCAGCTCATTGACGTGCCGCAGCACGATCATCTGGCGGTAGGCTTGTGGCAACTGCTCAATCAATCGAACCAGGATCCCACGTGTTTCGGTCTGCTCCAGCTCTTCCTCGGGGATCAGCGCGGTCGACGCCAGGTCCAACTGGATTTCGTCATCCTCGGTGGAGACCGGCTTGTCCAGAGAACTGATGGCCGGGCCTCCTTTACGCAGATGATCGATTACCGTGTTCGAGGCAATTTTAAAAATCCACGACCCGAACTTGAAGTCCTCGTTGTAGGTGCGGAGCGCCACGAAAGCCTTCACAAAAACGTCCTGAGAAAGATCCAGCGCCAAGTCATAATTGCCGATCATCCGCGCGATGAAATTCACGATCGGCTTCTGGTATCTGCGGACGATCTCCTCAAAGGCCCGTTCGTCTCCTTTGAGAGCCCGCTTGACGAGTTGTTGGTCGGAGCCCGTCATAGTCCGTAGACGGTTAGAATACGTGATTCCTTACGGAAAGGTTGCAATTGAAAAAAAATACCTGCTTTCAGCTACATCCGGCCGGACGGCAGGCACGCCCTGGCATCGAACACGACTTTGCCGCCCACCACAGTCATGACCACTTTACCACGGAAGGTCCACCCGTCGAACGGGGAATTCTGACTTTTCGAGCGCGATCCCGCCGCACGAAAAGTCCATTCCGTCGCGGGGTCGATGATTGTGAGATCCGCGAGGGCCCCCTGTTCAATCCGCCCCAGGTCATGGCGCTGCAAAATGCGGGCCGGGTTGGCGCTGAATAGCTCGACGAGGCGGCCCCAGCCAAGTTTCGCCGGCTGGACCAGCCTTTGGATGGCGAGCGAGACGGCCGTTTCCAGCCCCGTGATCCCAAAGGGCGCAGCGCTCAACCCTCGCCCTTTTTCCACCGCCGAATGCGGGGCGTGATCGGTGGCAATCGCATCGACTGTCCCATCGGCCAGACCCTCGACCAACGCTTCGACGTCCCGCGGGGTTCGTAACGGGGGTTTCATCTTGGCGTTCGCCCCGTAACGCCTCACGTCCCCTTCGACCAGCGTGAAATGGTGCGGAGCGACCTCACAGGTGATATTCGTGCCGCGGTGCTTCGCCCACCGGACCAGATCCAAGGCGCCCGCCGTCGAGAGGTGTGCAATGTGAGCATGACCGGCCGTCTCCTGAGCGATTCGAATATCGCGTTCGACGACCGCGTCCTCCGCCACGGGCGGCAAACCCGGAACTTCCAGGGCCCGAGACACTTCGCCTTCGTTCATCACGGCCCCCTCGGTCAGGGACAGGTCCTCACAATGATCGCTGACAAAGGTCCCCAGACGCTTCGCGTCCCGGAGGGCATCCCGCATGAGCGTGTCCGTCTTGACCGCCTTCCCGTCGTCGGAGAATCCCACGGCGCCTGCTGCCATGAGTTCCTCGAAATCGGTCCGGACTTCTCCGGCGCTGGCGAGGGTCACTGCGGCAATGGGGAATACCCGTACCGGGGAGTGAGACCTTGCGCGCTGGAGAATGAACTGCGTGACGGACACACCATCGTTGACCGGCTGCGTATTGGGCATCGCACAAATCGAGGTAAATCCTCCCGCTGCAGCGGCCGCGCCGCCACTCTCGATGGTCTCACAATCCTCCCGTCCCGGCTCCCGGAGATGGGTATGTAAATCAATGAATCCCGGAGCAACAATCAGACCGGATGCATCCACCGTCTCATATCCAGTGGAGTCCCCGGGCCCCGGGGGAGATCCGCTTCCCGGTGCGACCCTTCCGCTCCCGGGCACGACTCGCGATATGATTCCTCCTTCGATCCACACCTCCGCGATTTCATCGCGATGAGTCGCGGGGCAGATGACTCGACCATTTCGTATGATGAGGCCTGACATACCGGCTCACCACCTCCATCTCGAAATTCCCGGCGCGCTGTGGAGAAAAGGCAGGCTGGGCATTGTTCCGACTCTGCCGCCAGGGGAATGGACACTATCCTTCCACCCGCTCCACGAGCATCACCTTCTCTTCCTTGTCAACCTCCATCAGCTTCACTTCGATTATCTCAGTATCGGTGGTTTGCACATACTTCCCGACAAACTGTGCTTCGATCGGGAGCTCACGATGGCCGCGGTCAATGAGGGAGCACAGCTGGACTCGACGGGGCCGCCCCTTTTCAAACAACGCATCCAGGCCGGCCCGGATGGTGCGCCCGGTGTAAAGAACGTCATCCACAATCACAAGGTTACGATTGACAATCGAGAATGGAATCTCGGTCTTTTGCACGACCGGTCGTTCGGCAACGGTGGACAAATCGTCTCGATAAAGATTGATATCCAGCTTGCCCACGGGAGCGCCCGTGGGCTCAAATCGGGCGATGTTCTTCGCCAGACGCTGAGCCAGGAATCCGCCCCGGCGCACGATGCCGATCAAGGCCAGATTGTCGACTCCGTTATTCCGCTCCACAATCTCGTAAGCCAGTCGTACGAGCGTCCGTTCCATCTCAGCGGCACTCATCAGTTGAGATTTTTCCACGATCTTCATTGAGTCACCTCGAGCCACTCTTTCGGTCTGAAATAATCTCATCCAAAGCGGGGACTTAGTCTAACACAAGGGCGGAGGAACACCCATGGGGTTTGAACCCCCGGAAAAGTCCGCGCCCGAAGCGATGGCCCTTCGGCTAATTCTTGCACCTTTCGGCGAATTTGCTAAGATGCGTTGATGATCGATCTGCAGATGGAAATCGCCGGAATCAACTTTCAGAACCCAGTGCTCACGGCGAGCGGAACGTTTGGCTACGGCGTCGAATTCGACTCTATCCTTGACCTCAATCGGTTGGGCGGGATTGTGGTCAAGGGAATTTCCGCCCGGCCCATCGAAGGCAATCCCCCGCCGCGTCTCGTTCCCACGGCTTCTGGTATGCTGAATTCGGTGGGGCTTCAAAACATCGGCGCCAGGCAATTCATTGAAACCAAGCTCCCGTTCCTGCGAACCCTCCGGGCCAGGACCATCGTCAATGTGTTCGGAACCACCGTGGAAGATTATCTCGAGTGTCTCCATCTCTTGAATGAGGCCGACGGAATTGCCGCCTATGAGCTGAACATCTCCTGTCCCAATACCTCCCGGGGGGGAGCGGAGTTTTCCAGCGACCCGAAATTGGCTCACGAGGTAGTCTCCAGCGCGAAACGCGCTGCCCGACGCCCGCTGTGGGTGAAGCTCTCGCCCAATGTGGGTGACATCCGGGAGATTGCCCTTGCCGTTGTGGACGCAGGAGCGGATGCGCTGACCATGACCAACACCTTCCTGGGAGTGTCGATCGATGCCGACAAAGGAAAGGCGAGAATTCCTCGCGTGGTCGCGGGACTCTCCGGCCCCGCCATCAAGCCCCTCGTGCTGCGGCTCGTTTATCAAACCGCCAAGGTGGTTTCCGTCCCGATCATTGCAGCAGGGGGCATCACAAGAGCCGAGGATGCGCTGGAGTTTTTCATGGCCGGCGCCTCGGCCATCGAGGTGGGAACGGCCAATTTCTATGATCCGGAAGCGACGATCAAGATCATCAGGGGGATTGAAGCCCATTGCCTGCAAAGGAAGATTCAAGGACTGAAGCAACTTGTCAGAAGCCTCCGCGTCTAACGCTGAAGAAAGTGAAGGTTTGATTATGCGATTCCATGCCGTGAAACTCCTTCTTGCATTTTCCCTGATCCTGCTCCCCTTCGGGGGATTCGGTGCAGAGCAGAAGGATCTCTCCGCGACACTGAAGCCTGGGACGATGTTGAAAGCCAGCTTGGAAACTGATCTCAGCTCTTCGTCCGTGTCGAAGGGGGACCGTTTCAATCTAAAGATCCTGTTCGCCACGGAGGCGGGGAAGCGGGTGGCACTCCCGCGGGGTTCCAAGCTGTCCGGAAGAATTGCGTCCGCCCGCTCCGCGCGACGCGATGAGGCAGGCTATGTTACCCTGGTGGTGGATCAACTGGTATTCCCCGACGGCAAGACCGAGACGCTCCGGGGAGAAGTCCAATTCCCGGTGCTCAAGGATATCGCTCCGGAACCCAACGGAGACGAACTCACCCTGCGCGGTGGCGTCCAGGAATCGGAAAAGATGACCGTCCACTCCAGCACGTCCAATCTTCCTCCGCCTTCCAGTGCCGAGGATGTGGCGCATAGCGACATCAAATCACCTGACAAGCAGAAACACGAAACCACAGGCACCCTGGACCTGACCAAGAGGAAAGGGCGCGATGTGGAGATCGCCGCGGGAGTTCTGGTCAATGTCAAGATTCTTGAACCTCAGCCGGCAGTCGCACCCGCACCGGAAACTCCAAAACCTCCCAAATGACCGGAAGAGCGATCAAGCGCCATGCATCCCTTGGCTTCTCCGAATAAATTCGGATTCCCAGGTTGAGACTTTCGCCCGGGAACAATCCATTCGAGGCCCTCTGCGGCGTCGAGATTCGCAACCCGGCCACGAGCCTTGTTCAGTGATAAATCGTTGGGAGCGTGTCCGGATTTCAGTATAATGGCACGGCCATTCATCACCAGGATCCCTGCGGCTGAAGTCCCCTCTTCGCCCCGGAGGTTCGTTCAACCGCGACACCTATTCCATTGGAGGTAGATCGCATTCAAAAACTCCCCATGAAAGTCTCTGTTGTCATCCCGGTTTACAACGAGCGAAAGACGATCGAACAGGTCCTCGACAAGGTCGAAGCGGTGCCGTTCGAAAAGGAAATCGTGGTCGTCGATGATTGCTCCAAGGACGGAACGCGCGAGCTTCTCATTGAAGATCTGAAGCGGCGAGGACACCCCCTGGTCCTTCAGCCTGTCAACCAGGGCAAGGGAGCCGCCCTGCGAGCGGGGATCATGAAGGCGAAAAATGAGGTTATCCTGATCCAGGATGCGGATCTGGAATACGATCCTGCCGATTACCCCAAGTTGCTCCAGCCCATCTTCGACGGGATTGCCGATGTCGTTTACGGTTCCCGCTTTATCGGCTCGCCCCATCGCGTGCTCTACTTCTGGCATTCAGTCGGAAACGGCCTGCTGACGCTGGTCTCCAACATGTTCACGAATCTCAACCTCACCGATATGGAAACGGGATACAAAGTCTTCCGGCGTGAAATTCTCGAACAGATCACCCTCAAATCAAACCGCTTCGGTTTTGAGCCCGAGGTCACGCAAAAAATCGCCAAAATCAGAGGGTGCCGGATTTACGAGGTGGGGATTTCCTATCGAGGTCGGGATTATTCCGAGGGGAAGAAGATCACCTGGAAGGATGGGCTTGCCGCGCTGTATTTCATCATCCGATACTGGCTGGCCGACTGAATCCGAAAATTTTACTGGCGGGTATCCGCTCTGGCCTTCTTCACTTCCTCCAGATACTTGATATCGTGCTTGTAGATGAAAAGATTGGGCCGGCCTTCCCGTGTCAGACGGATGAAATTCCGGTCGATGTACTCAATCCACCCCTCCACCGTTTCACCGTTCATGAGTTTCACCACCACGAGCGCCTTGGTTTGAACTAATTCGGAAAGGTACTGATATTCCGCGTTGGTCAGGTCGGGGGCATGCTGGCCTCGCACCGGGCTGGAGGTCGCCTTTTCGCTCAATTTGAGCTTTCCCTCCGCCTGGCGGCGGCGCACTTCTTCCATGGTCGTACGGATCAGTTTTCTCTGGCCAGCCCCATCCCCTGTCAACACCGGAGGTTTCATTTCCGGCGGACGAAACACCCGGACATTGCCGTCGGTGGGGGGGGGCGGGCCGGGCCGTAGTTCTTTCTTGTCCAAGTCTTCTGACACAGGCAGAATCGGTTTTCTTTTCCGAATAAGCGGCTCGTTGCGGGCCAGAGGCTCTCGTGTGGGCTTCTTCATGGGAATGGTTTCCCTCCAATCAGACTTTCAATGCCCGACGATTGCGGGCTTTAAATCGATTTCATAAAAAAGCAACTCGCGGCCGACCTGTTTAGGATCGACAGAACGACGGATTCGAACCCGGGGGATATAGATTTTCCCACCCACCAAGGCAGCCCCCAGTTCGGGGGTCTCATAAAACACAAAACCGTAGGCCGTGCTATGAGGAGGGATGAACTTATCTCCCAACTCCTTCGAGAGGAAATCTGCCCGCGCATTCATGAAATCCTTTTGAGGATTGCCCCCCAAGCCTACGCCACCAATTCCAATCTTTCCCGAGGAACTCCGTCGGCGGTTACTGGGGTAAAAGATCTCCCGGACGACGTCCTCAGTCGGCGTGGGATGCAGGGCATGAATCCTGGCGTTCGCCAATTCGACTTCTATCGCATTCACCTCAATCTCGTCATCGGTGTCGTTGCTCACGACGATCAAAACCGTCACAAAATTCGCCCGGGAAGGGTCGCGATCGAAAACCCCCATGACCTTTTCCGATTGATCGTAGGGCTCTGCAGCAATGGTGATCTTGTCGTGGGAGTCAGAAGCCGGATAGGCCTTGGCGTGGCCTGTTGAAAAGGGTTTGACCTTGTATCCGGCCAGAATCGGACCCGCGACAAACACCGCTCCTAAGACGAACAACGTGCAAGCAAGTTTCTTCAACATGAAGAGATTTCCAGTCCTGGGTGTGCCCATAGCATGAACGTGTTTTCTTCTTCCGTCAAGAGGACAGGGCAACAAAAATGAGGGGCTGTGTTGGATAATGTCCCGGTTCGGCGGAGCGACGGGGCCCTCTAACGGCTTCATTGGCGGTGGCTCAAGTGCCGCACTAAACCCTTCCGCCCGCCGTTTCCATGCTCACCAGGACCTTCAGAGTTCCACTTTTCCGGGCCTGCTCGAAGGCATCCAAGCCCCGGGCCAGCGGATACCGCGCGGAGATCAGCGCCGTGACCTCAACCTCCCGGCTCCGCAGCTTCTCGAGCGCCGCGGGAAAGGGCCCGCATCGCGAACCCACCACTCGGACCTCGTTCACGACCAGGGGGGCGGCATCGAGGCACAAGGCATCGTGGTAAGTGGACTTCAATACGAGAGTCCCGCGTGGACGGACCAGCATCAGGGCGGTTTGAAAACCGCTGGGAGAGCCCGTCGCCTCAACCACAATATCGAACGTTCCAGCGAGTTGTTTTCGTTCCTGTTCCACCGCTTCCAAGAGCAGGGTCCGGACACCACAGCCGGCCATGCGATCCAAATTTCCTTCGTGTTTGCCGATCGCCGTGAGAGCCCCTCCCTGGCGCGCCAAGACCCGGACAATCAACTGCGCCAGCTTCCCGTCGCCCACCACGCACAGCCGATCGTCCGGGAGGACGGTGACTTGTTCCAGAATTTCACAGGCGGCGGCCAAAGGCTCGACAAACACCGCTTCGTCATCCGACATTTCCCCGGGCACTTCGTGGAGGTTTTCCAGTGGCAGCACACAAAATTCGGCAAGCGCCCCCGGGCGATTGACGATCCCCAGCACACTTCGATTTCTGCAGTGTTTCTCCAGTCCCCGCGCGCAAAGATCACAGTGATGGCACGCGCAATTGATTTCTCCGACCACACGCCGCCCCCGCCAGTGCGGGTCCGGGGATTGTTCCACGATCCCGACAAACTCATGGCCGAGAATTCCATGAAACTGGTGGTAGCCTCGGGTGATTTCGATATCGGTATTACAGATTCCCGCCTGCAACACCCGGATCACCGCCTCGGTGCCCGACGCCCGGGGTGGGGGCACCTCATCCACCTTCAAAGTTCCATCAAAAACTATTGCATTCATCTCTTGATTTGTGTAAGTTTGACCGCTTGTCGAACCCTGAATTCCATTTCCGTACGAGTATTTTCCAAGAGGACGCTCGTTATCTCTTCCCTCATCTCAAGGGCATGTGCATTCGGCTCCCCTCTGAGCCGACTCTTGAGATTCCGTTGGGATCATCTCATGTTTCCAATCCTGCTTTAAGGGAGTTTTCATGGCACGCAACATCTCTCGCAGGAATTTTATCAAGAAATCGACCGCAGCGGGAGTCGGCGCAGCATTAATGGGCCGGGTTTCGGTCAGCGAAAGCATGGCGCAAACAGGAGGCGCGAGCGGGTCGCTTCCCGTCGTGATCTCCAGTGCCAATGGCCTCGAGGCGGTGAAAAAGGCGATGGAGATCTTGAAGGCGGGCAATGACCCGTTGGATGCGGTCATCGCGGGCGTGAATCTCGTGGAAGACGATCCCAATGACATGTCGGTGGGTTATGGCGGACTCCCCAACGAGGATGGCGAAGTGGAGCTCGACGCCAGCTGCATGCATGGACCCACCCACCGTGCGGGGGCCGTGGGGGCGTTAAAGTGCATCAAGAACCCGTCGAAGGTGGCCCGGCTCGTCATGGAACGCTCAAACCGTATTTTTCTCGTCGGTGAAGGCGCGCTGCGCTTTGCGCTCGCCCACGGATTTAAGAAAGAGAATTTGCTGACGGACAAGGCGCGGGAAATCTGGCTCCAATGGAAAGACAATCTTTCGACGCATGACGACTGGGAGCCGCCCAGGGACAAAGAAGGCAATCCCATCACGCACGGGACGATCAACTGCAACGCCGTCGATGCCAATGGCAATATCGCCGGCGTCACCACGACCAGCGGTCTGCCGTTCAAAGTGGCTGGACGCGTTGGGGACTCCCCCCTTATCGGAGCCGGGCTCTATGTGGACAATGAAGTCGGCGCGGCCGGATCCACCGGCCATGGCGAGGCGAATATCAAAGTGGTGGGGGCCCACACGGTGGTGGAGTTTATGAGGGAGGGAGTTCAACCGGAAGAAGCGTGTTTGCGGGCCCTCCAGCGTATTGTCGATCTTCACAAGCGCACCGCGAAATGGTATGGCGAACTCCAGAATGTGAATTTCTATGCGGTCAATAAAAAAGGCCAGTATGCGGCAGCCGCCATATTTAGTGAGAGCCGCTACGCGGTGGCTACCTCCGAGGGGGCGCGCCGGCTCGACAGCGCGTATCTGTTGAAGAAACCCGCCCCGGCGAAGAAGTAGGCGCACCGGGGAAGCACAATGTGACCGAAGTCGGAGGTCGGAAGTCAGAAGTCGGATGAGAACCGGTTTTTTCTCTCTGACTTCTGCCCTCTGACTTCCGACTTCATTCGCAAGGACAGAAAATACACCACACCACTCAGAAATCCGAGGACTGCCAACATGAAACCGCTTGTAGGAATCGTGATGGGGAGCGACAGCGATCTGCCCGTCATGACCGAGACGGCGCGACGCTTGAAGGAATTCGACATCCCGTACGAAATCGAAATCACTTCGGCGCACCGCTCTCCGATCCGAACCTCAGAGTATGCGCGCGAGGCCAGCCGGCGCGGGCTGAAGACCATTATCGTCGGGGCGGGAGGGGCCTCCCACCTGGCGGGAATCATCGCCGCTGAAACCATCCTCCCGGTCATCGGGGTCCCGATCGACAGTTCACCGCTGAGCGGGATCGATGCACTCCTGTCGACGGTACAGATGCCGAGCGGCGTCCCGGTGGCCACCATGGCCGTTGGCAAGGCCGGGGCGAGCAACGCGGCCATCCTGGCAGCAGAGATTATTGCGATCTCCGATAAGGCCCTGGCGCTGAGACTGAACCGGTTCAAGCGCGAGCTCGAAAAGTCAGTGGTCGCGAAATCAGAAAAGGTCAAAAGAGAATTCAAGCTCTGAGCGTAAGAGAGCCCTTCTCAGGGGTGGTCTTCAGCGCTGCCGAAAGCCCTCTCCAATCTCAAAACTGAGATTCACTTCTTACCCTTTCACGACGACATACTCGGTCTTGTTCGCAAAATGAATCTCCCGAATCTGATTTCGCTCCATGATGATCTCATCGGATTCGGGCTTCTTCTTGGATTCCATGATCTGTCCCTGCACTTCAACCAAAGTCTTGCCGTTGTCGTCATTCTTGACGACGACTTGGTTCCCCTCGAGGATGAAGTCATAGGTCCCGGCCTTAAGCTGTGTTCCCCCGATGACTGCGGGGTCAATAGAGACCGTGGCGTGCACTGACCTTGCCCAGGCCGGGTTCTTCTCCGGCGGGCAGAGGCGACGCGTCAGTTTGAGCCTCCGCCGGCTCCGGGGGAAGAACGCCGTCTTTGGTTTGGCATTGCGCCCTGAAGAACCGTCGATTGTAGTCGTGACAGGGTATCGTCGTTTAAGTTAGAATCCACGCCATGAAAATCAAAGTCCTGGCCATGATTATGGCCGGTGGTACCGGCACCCGACTGATGCCGCTGACGCGCGAACGCGCCAAGCCGGCTGTCCCATTTGGGGGAAAATACCGTATCATCGACTTTGTGCTTTCCAATATGATCAACTCCGGCATCTACTCGATCTACGTGCTCACCCAGTACAAATCGCAGTCGCTCTTGAACCACCTGAAGGACGGATGGCAATTCACCAACCTGTTAAAAGATCAGTTCATCATCCCGGTCCCGGCGCAGATGCGCTCGGGCGAGGTGTGGTACCAGGGAACAGCCGACGCCATCTACCAGAACATTAACCTGATTGAGAACTGCAACCCGGATGTGGTGGCCATCTTCGGCGGCGACCATGTATTCCGAATGGATGTGGCCGAGATGATCGAGTACCACCAGGCCAAGAATGCGGCGGTCACGGTGGCGGCACTTCCCATGCCGGTCTCAGAGGCCCGGCAATTCGGTGTCATTGAAGTCAATGATAGCTGGCGGATCGTCGGGTTCCAGGAAAAGCCCGAAAAGCCCCACAGCATCCCCGGCCACCCTGACCAGATTCTGGCGTCCATGGGGAACTATATTTTTGACACCCCCATCCTGTTACACGAACTCTACATGGATGCAACCCGCACGGAGAGCGACCATGACTTTGGGAGGACCCTGCTTCCCGACCTGTGCCGCCGGAGGCCCGTCTATGCGTATGATTTCTACTCCAACAAGATTACGGGAGAGCCGGCCGAAAAAAGCAATTACTGGAGGGACGTGGGGACGATCGACGCCTACTACGCGGCCAACATGGATTTGAAGGCCATTGATCCCTCGTTAAACTTGTACAATCCCAAGTGGCCGCTGCGCACAGCCAATTACAACGACCCCCCGGCCAAGTTTGCATTTGACGAAGATGGCCGGCGGGGCACGGCCCTCGATTCCATCATTTCCGAAGGCTGCATCATCAGCGGCGGGACCGTGCGGAACTCGATCCTGGGACGCAACGTCTTCGTGCACAGCTGGGCCAAGGTGGATAACAGCATTATCATGGATCGGGTGGATATTGGACGGAACACTTCCATCCGCAATGCCATCATCGATAAGAATGTCCGCATCCCGCCGCATAGCGAAATCGGTTTCGACCCGGAACTCGACCGAAATAAGTATCTGGTCACGGATTCCGGCATCGTGGTGGTGAGCGGCGAGCCCTCGGTGTTGGAGGTCTCGACCATATCCATATAGCCCGACGTGGGGCAGACGGGACGTCTGCCCCCCTGAAAAAATGGGCTGAGTCCGAAGACTCAGCCCCAAAGGTTGACGAGATATGAAGGATCCTGCGGGTCCGCCGCTCAGTGCACCGGGCCCAGGTCCGTCTGATCGGTGAGAAATTCAAGACCTCCGGCCGTCAAGACTTCTTCCTCGGGTTTGGTCTCGGCCTTCTCAGGCTCCTCCGTGAGCAGCTTGATGTTGCGATAATACTCCATGCCGGTCCCGGCCGGGATCAATCGCCCCATGATCACGTTTTCCTTCAAGCCGCGCAGATAGTCGATCCGGCCGCTGATGGAGGCCTCTGTCAGGACTCGCGTCGTTTCCTGGAAGGAAGCGGCCGAAATGAACGAATCCGTCGACAGGGAGGCCTTGGTGATGCCCAGCAGCAACGGTCGACCGACCGCCGGTTTTCCGCTCTTGGTGAGGACGCGGGCGTTCTCCTCCTGGAAGCGGAACCGGTCCACCTGTTCCTCCACCAGAAAATCGGTATCGCCCACCTCTTCGATCTTCACCCAGCGCATCATTTGCCGGACGATCACTTCGATGTGCTTGTCGTTGATGTTGACCCCCTGCAACCGGTAGACCTCCTGGATTTCATTGACCAGGTAAGCCTGCAACTCCTTCTCGCCGAGGACGGCGAGAATATCGTGCGGGTTGCGCGGACCGTCCATCAGGGGTTCGCCGGCGCGGACCGTTTCCCCTTCCTGGACGCTGACGTGGACCCCGCGGGGGAGCAGGTATTCTTTTACCATCTTCGTGCCGGGGCCTTCGCTCTCGATCACAATCTTGCGCTGACCCTTGGTAATCTCGCCATACTTGACCGCGCCATCGATTTCCGCGATGACCGCGGTTTCGTGGGGGCGCCGGGCCTCAAACAGTTCCACGACGCGCGGCAGACCTCCCGTGATGTCCTTGGTCTTGGTGGTTTCCCGCGGGATCTTCACCAGGACATCTCCCTGATGAACCTCATCCCCATCGGTAACCATCAAGTGGGCACGAGATGGCATGAAGTAGGTCTTCTTCACCTTGTGCTTGTCATCGCGAATCACCAGTTGAGGCTGCCGTTTCTCGTCCGGCGAGTCCTTGACCACGGTGTGCGTATACCCGGTCACCTCGTCCACTTCTTCCTGCATGGTGATGCCTTCGACGAGGTCCTTGTATTGAACGAGGCCGCCGAACTCGGTCAGGATGGAGTAGGTGTACGGGTCCCATTCCAGGAGCGTCTGCCCCAGCTGCACTTCCTGTCCGTCCTCGACGCGGACGCGCGCGCCATACACCACGGCGTAACGCTCCTTTTCACGCCCCTTCTCATCCTGGATGATGATCGAGCCGTTGCGATTCATCGAAACCAGGACACCTTCCTTGTTGCGTACCGTCTGCAGATCCACGTACCGGATGAACCCATGGGACTTCGCTTCCTGGGTGGACTGTTCCGTGACGCGGCTGGCGGTTCCTCCGATATGGAACGTCCGCATGGTGAGCTGTGTTCCGGGCTCTCCGATGGATTGAGCGGCCACCACCCCCACCGCTTCGCCCAGTTCCACCATTTTGCCCGAGGCGAGATTACGGCCGTAACATTTCACGCAGACGCCGCGGCGCGACTGACAGGTCAACACCGAGCGGATCTTGACGCGCTCGATGCCGGCGCTCTGGATGGCCGCCGCCAGGTCCTCGGTGATTTCCTGGTTGACGTCGACGATGACGTTGCCCTCGTAATCCTTGATCTTCTCCAGGGACACCCGGCCCACGACGCGGTCGCGCAACGGCTCGATGATCTCGCCGGACTCGATGATGGACTCGACGTAAATGCCATCCACCGTGCCGCAATCGTATTCGCTGATGATGACATCCTGGGCCACATCCACGAGGCGGCGCGTGAGGTACCCGGAGTCGGCGGTCTTCAACGCCGTATCCGCCAGTCCCTTGCGGGCGCCGTGCGTCGAGATGAAGTACTGCAGCACATTCAACCCCTCGCGGAAGTTCGACGTGATCGGTGTCTCGATGATTTCACCGGAGGGCTTGGCCATCAGGCCGCGCATCCCGGCGAGCTGGCGGATCTGCTGCTTCGAACCTCGCGCTCCGGAATCCGCCATGATGTAAATCGGGTTGAAATAATCGCCCTTCTTGTCCGCTTCCTGCATCTGCCGGAACATCTCGTCGGCCACCTTTTCGGTCACGTCCGACCAGATCCCGATGACCTTGTTGTAACGTTCGCCGTTGGTGATCGCTCCATCCAGATATTGCCTCTGGACCGCGATGACCTCCTTCTCGGCGGCGCCCACAAACTTGCTCTTTTCCGAGGGAATGACCAGGTCGTCGATTCCGATCGAAATCCCGGCGCGGGTCGCATAGAGGAATCCCAGCGATTTGACCTCATCGAGCATCTCCACGGTCCGCTCGAGACCCAGGCGGAGATGACAGAAATTCACCAGCTGGCCCAGCCCTTTGCGCTTCAACAGGCCGTTGACGAACGGCAGGAGCGGTTTGCCATTCTCATCCTGGGGCAAATGATCATTCAGGATGACGCGGCCCACCGTCGTTTTCAGATACTGATTCTGGAGGTGGACCGGTTCGGTGTGCAGGACATCCTGGTCATCGTAGGCGGTCACCAGGTCGATCACTTCGCCGCTGTACCGCAGCTTGATGGGCGTGAGGGTCTCCACTTCCCCCGCCTCGCGCGCCAGCAGCGCTTCATTGATGTTGGAAAACGTCCGGCCTTCGCCCTTCGTGCCCGGCTTGGACTTGGTCAGGTAGTAAATCCCCAGGACGATGTCCTGGGACGGGACCGTGATCGGTTGTCCATTGGCCGGAGACAGGATGTTATTGGACGAAAGCATCAACACGCTCGCCTCGATCTGGGCTTCCGGCGAGAGCGGAATATGCACTGCCATCTGGTCTCCGTCAAAGTCGGCGTTAAAGGCGGTACACACCAGCGGATGAATCTTGATGGCCTTGCCTTCCACCAGCATGGGCTCAAATGCCTGGATGCCCAGTCGGTGCAGGGTGGGAGCGCGGTTCAACAGGACGGGATGATCGCGGATGACTTCTTCGAGGATGTCCCACACGATCGGGTCCTGGCGCTCCACCATCTCCTTGGCGGTCTTGATGGTCGTGCAATGACCGGCCTGTTCAAGGCGGTTATAGATGAACGGCTTGAACAGTTCGAGGGCCATCTTCTTGGGCAAACCGCACTGGTGCAGCTTCAACTCCGGACCCACCACAATCACCGACCGGCCGGAATAGTCCACGCGTTTGCCCAGCAGGTTCTGGCGGAACCGGCCCTGTTTGCCTTTCAAGGTGTCGCTCAGGGACTTGAGGGGACGATTGTTCGCGCCCCGCAGCACGCGCCCGCGGCGCCCGTTATCGAACAGCGCATCCACCGCCTCCTGGAGCATGCGCTTCTCGTTGCGCACGATGACGTCGGGGGCACGCAATTCCATCAGCTTCTTCAAGCGGTTGTTCCGGTTGATCACGCGACGATAGAGGTCGTTCAAATCGGACGTGGCAAACCGTCCCCCATCCAGCGGGACCAGGGGCCGCAACTCGGGCGGGATCACGGGGATTACATCCATGATCATCCACTCCGGCTTGTTTCCGGACTTTTTGAAAGCTTCCACGACCTTCAGCCGCTTGGCGTACTTGAGCCGCTTCTGCTGCGACGTTTCCTTCTTCATGCCCTTTCGAAGCTGCGTCGCCAATCCATCCACATCGACGCGTTTCAGCAATTCCTTGATCGCCTCGGCCCCGATCAACGCCGTGAATCCGCCCGGGTAGTCCGCCTGCAACTGGCGGTATTTTTCCTCGGTGAGGAGTTCCTTCTCCTTGACCGGCGCCTCGCCCGGATCGATCACGATGTAGGACTCAAAGTAGAGCACGCGTTCCAGTTCGCGCAGCGAGATGTCGAGGAGATGTCCGATGCGGGAAGGCACTCCCTTGAAGAACCAGACATGCGAGCAGGGAGAAGCCAGCTCGATATGGCCCAACCGCTCCCGCCGCACCTTGCTGAGGGTGACTTCCACGCCGCACTTGTCGCAGATGACCCCGCGGTGCTTCATGCGCTTGTACTTGCCGCACAAGCATTCCCAGTCGGTGACCGGTCCGAAGATGCGAGCGCAAAACAGGCCGTCCCGCTCCGGCTTAAAGGTGCGGTAGTTAATCGTCTCCGGCTTGGTGACCTCCCCGTGCGACCACGAGCGGATCTTCTCGGGGGAGGCGATGGAAATTCGGATGGCGTCAAAATCGGCAATCGGATTCATTCGATCATGCGGGTTACTTCTAAACAAGGTCACTTCCTCCTGGCCCCGTTCGAGGCCCAATCGAAATCACTGAAGAGTCCACCATCAGCGTGATGCCGCCGCGGAGAAATCGGGTCGGGCGGCACCCCCGGCGGCATATCCCGCCGGCTTTCAAACGCTGAGTGGTTCGGCCACCTTCTTCTTGATCAACTCCACATCGAGACCCAGCGACTGCAATTCACGGATCAGCACATTGAAGGACTCGGGGACTCCCGGCTCAATGGCGGCTTCTCCCTTCACGATCGCCTCGTAAATTTTCGCGCGACCGTAAACATCATCCGACTTTGCCGTCAGCAGTTCCTGCAGGATATAAGCGGCTCCATACGCTTCGAGCGCCCACACCTCCATTTCCCCGAACCGCTGTCCACCGAACTGGGCCTTTCCGCCCAGCGGCTGCTGCGTGATAAGGGAGTACGGGCCGATGGACCGGGCGTGGATCTTGTCGTCGACGAGGTGGGAGAGCTTGAGCATATAGATGTAACCCACCGCCACCGGCTGTTCAAAGGGAATGCCCGTCAACCCGTCGTAAAGAGTGGTCTTCCCATGCTCGGGAAGCCCGGATTTCCGCAGCATCGCTTTGATTTCCTTTTCGGTGGCGCCATCGAACACGGGGGAGGCGAAATGCAGTCCCAGCGCGTGGGCGGCCCAGCCCAGATGGGTCTCGAGGATCTGTCCCACGTTCATGCGGGAAGGCACCCCGAGCGGGTTCAACACGATCTCCACCGGAGTTCCGTCGGGAAGGTAGGGCATGTCCTCCTCCGGCAGGATGCGCGCGATGACGCCCTTGTTTCCGTGCCGGCCGGCCATCTTGTCGCCGACCGAGAGCTTCCGCTTCATCGCCACATAGACCTTCACCATTTTGATGACGCCCGGGGGAAGCTCGTCGCCCTTCTTTAACTTTGCCACTTTTTCATCGGTGATCTTCTTCAGCACCTCGATCTGCCGCGAGGTCATGTCCTCGACTTCCTGGATCCGCTCCGCCAGATCCTCGGCCTGGTCCTTCACCTTCATGCGCTTCAAATCGACCGGCTTCAAGGACGCGAGGGCCTCACGGGTGAGGACGGTCTTTTTAGAAAGCACCTTTTTCTGGGTCCGCTCATTCACCAGGTCCGCCACCAACTCCTGCCCTTCGAGCAACTGGCACAGTCGTTTCAACCGCTCGTCGCTCAGAATTCGAATCTCGTCCTGCAGGTTCATCTGGAGGCGTTCGATCTGCGCGTTTTCAATTTGTTTCGCGCGCAGGTCTTTTTCCTGGCCCTTGCGGGAGAAGATCTTGACGTCGACGATGGTCCCCTCGATGCCCGGGGGGGTGTAGAGTGACGCATCCCGGACATCCCCGGCCTTTTCGCCAAAGATGGCGCGCAGCAGTTTTTCTTCCGGGGTCAGCTGAGTTTCGCCTTTGGGCGTCACCTTCCCCACGAGGATCGACCCGGGCTTGACCTGGGCGCCGATGCGAATGATGCCGCTCTCATCGAGGTCCCGGAGCGTGCCCTCGCCGACATTGGGGATATCGCGGGTGATTTCTTCGGGTCCCAGCTTGGTTTCGCGCGCTTCGATTTCAAATTCTTCGATATGGATGGAGGTGTAATAATCCTCGCGGACCAGTTTTTCGCTGACCAGGATGGCGTCCTCAAAGTTGTACCCGCGCCAGGGCATGAAGGCCACGAGAATATTCCGGCCGAGGGCCAATTCGCCCAGGTCGGTGCACGGACCGTCCGCCAACACCTGTCCTTTCACGACCCGCGCGCCGGCGCGGACGATCGGTTTCTGATTGATGCAGGTGTTTTGATTGGAGCGTTTAAACTTGATCAACGAGTAAATGTCGGCTCCGACCTCGCGCGACAGCTGACCGCTGTCACTGCCCTCGACGCGCACGATGATGCGCTCGCTGTCGACGCTGTCGACGATGCCGGAACGGCGGCAGACCACCGTCGCGCCGGAGTCACGGGCTGTAATCTTCTCCATGCCGGTCCCCACCAGCGGGGCTTCGGCCCGCAGCAGGGGGACGGACTGCCGCTGCATGTTGGAACCCATAAGGGCGCGATTGGCGTCGTCATTCTCGAGGAACGGAACGAGCGAGGCGGCCACCGAAACCAGCTGCTTGGGAGAGACATCAATGAAGTCCACCTCATCGCGCGGCACCAGGACGAAATTTCCGGCGCGGCGGGCATTCACCAGCTCCGGAATCAGCCGTCCGTTCTCGTCCAGCGGCACGTTGGCCTGGGCGATCGTGTACTTGTCCTCTTCCCACGCCGACTGGTAGAAGGAGAAGGGCTCATACTCCATCGGCTTCCGGCGCTTGCCCTTCAACCCCTCATTGTCGTCTTCGGCCACCTTCTTTTCCACCTGGTCGCCGATGTGATACTCACTGTCCCCCTGATTCGTCATGGTCACGTAGTCGACCACCCGCCCCTCTTTGACCTTGCGGTAAGGGCTTTCAATGAAGCCGTATTCGTTGATACGGGCATAACAGGAGAGCGAGGAAATCAGCCCGATGTTGGGCCCTTCCGGCGTCTCAATCGGACAGATGCGCCCGTAGTGCGTGGGATGGACGTCGCGCACTTCGAACCCGGCCCGCTCGCGGGAAAGGCCGCCGGGACCGAGCGCCGAAAGCCGGCGCTTGTGCGTGATCTCCGAGAGCGGATTCGTCTGATCCATGAACTGCGACAGCTGCGAGGATCCAAAGAATTCCTTGATCGCCGCCATCACCGGCTTGGCATTGATCAAATCGTGAGGCATGACCGAAGACATATCCTGGAACACCGACATCTTCTCCTTGATGGCCCGCTCCATGCGCACCAGGCCGATGCGGAACTGGTTCTCCAGGAGTTCGCCCACCGCCCGGACGCGGCGGTTTCCCAGGTGATCGATGTCATCAACCGCCCCGATGCTTTTGCGCAATTTCAGCAGGTAGCGGATTACGGAATAGAAATCCTCGGCGTTGAGTGTCCGCTTCTCCAGCGGCGTTTCCAGGCCGAGCTTGATGTTGAATTTGAGCCGGCCGACCTTCGAAAAATCATACTTGCGCGGATCAAAGAACATCCCCTCGAAAAGCGCCGTGGCCGTTTCCAAAGTGGGCGGATCGCCCGGGCGGAGCTTGCGATAGATCTCGATCAGGGCTTCCTGCGGGGTTTTCACCGTGTCCTTCTTCAGCGTTTGCGAAGTGACCAGCCCCACATCATCCCGCTCCGGGAAGAAGACCCCAATGGAATCAATCCCGGCGTCCATGATCTTTCCAACGAGGTTGGGATTCAATTCCGCGTTGGCTTCCATCAACACCTCGCCGGTGTTCTTGTCGACGAGGTCGGAGACCGAAAAGGCCCCCGTCAAATCATTGGGACTCACCTCCACTTCGGTGATCTTGGCCTTCTCGATTTCCTTGTAGATGGCCCCGGTGATCTTTCGACCGGCGTGACAGATCTCCTCCTTGGTCTTGGGGTGGTTGATGTGATGGGACACCTTGAAGCCGACCAGCGAAGGGGTGACCTGCCAGTACAGCTTGTTGTCCTGGAAGCGGATGGCATCGACCTTGTAAAAGGTCTTCAAAATCTCCTCATCATTTTTCAAGCCCAGGGCGCGCAGGAAAACACTGGCCGTGAACTTTCGCTTCCGGTCGATGCGGACGTACAGGATGTTCTTGGTATCGTACTCAAATTCGACCCACGACCCGCGGTAGGGGATGATCTTGCCCAGGAAGAAGGTGCGCTGATTGGCCGCCTCGAAAAACACCCCGGGCGACCGATGCAGCTGGCTGACGATGACGCGCTCCGTCCCGTTGATGATGAAGGTCCCGTTCTCAGTCATGAGGGGGACTTCGCCGAAATACACTTCCTGTTCCTTGACGTCGAGGACCTGTTTTTCTCCGGTCTCCGCGTCCTTCTCATAAATCACCAGCCGGATCGTCACCTTCAGCGGCACGGCGTAAGTCATGCCGCGCTCCTGGCACTCGTTCACATCGTACTTGAGTTGCAGGTTGACCGGATCTCCGCACTTGTCGCAAAACGTCACGATGTTCCGGTTGGAGGCCCCGCACACCTTGCAGAGAATGGTCGCCCCCAGGTAGGGATCCGTGATGATGATACTGTTGCAGTTCTGGCACTTGGACCGCAAGTGATCCAGCCCTTTCAACTCGCCACACTTGCACTCCCAGTTGCCGATCGTATACTCCACAAACTCGAGCTGTGACTGGCCACGAAAGTCGCTGATCGGGAACACCGAATTGAACACCGCCTGGAGGCCGTTGTCCTCTCGTTCCGAGGGGAGCAGGTTCATCTGAAGAAACCGCTCATAGGACTTCTTCTGGACCTCGATGAGGTTCGGGATCTGGATCAATGTTTTGATCTTTGAAAAATCGATACGCTCTCGTGGGGTCAGGACAGGTTGATTGTTCATGCGCTAAGACTCCTTTGATGACGCCAAAAACACCTCGAGCCCGCGCATCCCATTCCCCCTGAACACGCCAGGCCCCGGGGACACGGGTCCCCCCGCTGGAAACACGCTGCCTTGTGTTTCGCGATCCATGAATTCGATAGAGTTGAACGAATCAGCTCGACCTTTACTTAACTTCGACCGTGGCACCCGCCTCGGTAAACTTCTTCTTGACGGCTTCAGCTTCATCTTTGGACACCCCTTCTTTCACTGTTTTGGGAGCACCATCGACGAGATCCTTCGCCTCTTTCAAGCCCAGGCTGGTGACTTCACGAACTGCCTTAATGACATTGATCTTGTTGCTGCCCACGCTGGTGAGCACCACATCGAACTCTGTCTTCTCTTCGGCGGCTGCCGCCGCTCCTCCGGCCGGCGCCGCGCCCGCCATCATGACCGGGGCCGCGGCTGCGGCCGACACCCCGAATTTCGTTTCGATGTCCTTGACCAGCTGGGAAATCTCCAGCAGCGATGCCTGCTCGATCCAGCCGAGAATACTTTCTCGATTGAGCTCTGTTGCCATCTTTATTTCCTCCCGATCCGTTAATTGATTAAATCCTGCCTCAATCCTTCAGTTCCCCTCCCTGGACCCCTGGTCAAGAAGCGGAGCTGTTCTCCTTCTTTTTCGCCACCTCGCTCAGCACCACCGCCAGGTTCCGGCCGGTGGCCTGCAGCACCACGGCCAGTTGTTGCACCGGCGCCTTCAGCACGTAGAGCAACTTGCTGAGCAATTCCTCGCGCGAAGGGAGTTCGGCGATGGCGGTGAGGTCGGCAATGGACACCACCTTTCCCTCCACCATCCCGGCTTTGAATGTGAACAGCGGGTGGTCCTTCGCATACTGCGTCAGCACTTTGGCCAGAGCGACAGGATCACCCGAGTTACAGGCGACCGAGGTCGTCCCCCGAAACCGCTCCATCAGCGGCTCCAACGGGGTATCCTTGGCCGCGATTTTTGCCAGCGTGTTCTTGACCACCCGGTACTCCGTCTGGGTGCCTCGAATCTGGCGGCGCAAATCGGTGTCCTGGGCCACGTCCAAACCCTGAAAATTCGCCAGGATGACATTTCTTGATTTCTGAAAGGTCTCCTTCAACTGCTGAATCTCTTTAGCCTTCTCGTCTTTTGTCATCGTCTTTGACTCCATCGTCCTTCAAACACAGAATCCATTCCCGGAACTCCCGCGCTGAGGCGGACCGGCCTGCCCTCAATGGGCCCCGACAGAGGCCAGGTCGATTTTTATTCCGGGCCCCATGGTCGATGTCACTGTCAGTGACTTGACGTACTTCCCTTTCGCGCTGGTGGGCTTGGCCTTCAATACACTGTCAATCAGCAGGCGCGCGTTCTCAATCAGCTTGAGCGGCTCGAAGGAAATCTTCCCGACCGGGGTATGGATGATCGCGGTTTTGTCGACGCGAAACTCCACCTTGCCCGCCTTGGTTTCCTGAACGGCCTTGGTCACTTCAAACGTCACGGTGCCGGTCTTGGGATTGGGCATCAACCCCCGCGGGCCCAGGATCTTGCCCAGTTTGCCGACCGACCTCATCATGTCGGGGGTGGCAATGACGGCGTCAAAGTCCGTCCATCCCTTCTGGATCTTGTCGACCATCTCTTCGCCGCCCACCATATCCGCCCCGGCCGCCTCGGCTTCCTTCATTTTATCGCCCGAGGCGATCACCAGGACCTTCTTGGTTTTTCCCAGGCCGTGGGGGAGGACCACGGTGCCGCGGACCATCTGATCCGCGTGTTTGGGGTCGACACCCAGGCGCATGACCACTTCCACCGTCTCATCAAACTTGGTGAAGTGCGTCTTCTTCAGAAGCGGCATGGCCTCCTCCAAGGTATAGCGACGCGCCTCGATCAGTTTATTGGCAGCTTCTCTTTTCTTTCCAAACTTTCTGGCCATGGTATTCCCCATTCTTCAGCGATTGATGTCGTCGGACGTGTTCCGCCCGCCCTATCCCGAAACCACTTCAATGCCCATGCTGCGCGCGGTCCCCCGCACCGTCTCCATAATGGATTCCAGGTTGGTGGCATTGGAGTCGGGCAGTTTGATCTTGGCGATCTCCTCAATCTGTTTTTCCGTGACTTTTCCCACCTTGTTCTTGTTCGGTTCGCCTGAACCCTTGGCAATCCCCGCGGCACGTTTCAAAAGCACGGAGGCGGGCGGGGTCTTGGTGATAAAGGTGAATGACCGGTCCGCAAACACGGTGATGACGACAGGAATGATCAACCCCTCCTGATCCTTCGCCGAGGTCCTCGCATTGAAGGCCTTGCAGAATTCCATGATATTGACGCCCTGGGGCCCCAGCGCCGTGCCGACCGGAGGGGCGGGCGTGGCCTTCCCCGCCGGGATTTGAAGTTTCACTTGGCCAATGATTTTTTTCATAACCACCCTCAACTAGGTTTTAGATCCGGTAGAAACCCTCTTCGTGTTGTTTTCGCCCCACTCTCGAATGGGCCCATCCTCGCATCGTGCCCTGGCACATCGCCTTCAAACCTTTTCCACCTGCAAAAAATCAAGCTCCACGGGCGTGGACCGGCCGAAAATCGTCACCAGAATGCGCAGCGTCGACCGTTCGGGGTTGATATCCTCCACGGTGCCCGTGAAACTGCTGAACGGCCCTTCCATGATTTTCACGGTCTCCCCTTTTTCGAACGACAACTTCGGCTTCGGCTTCTCCACCGAGGTCTGCACCTTGTAGACGATCTTATTGACTTCCTCGTCGGTCAAGGGCGTGGGATGGGTGGCCGAACCCACAAAACCGGTCACGCGCGGGGTGTTCTTGATGGCGTGCCAGGTGTTGTCATCCATGTCCAGTTCGACCAGGACGTACCCCGGATAAAACATCTTGGGGGTGACGACCCGCTTGCCCCCCTTCATCTCGACGACATCTTCGGTGGGAATGAGCACCTGACCGATGTGTTCGTTGAGATGCGGATCAATCTGCTTCTGCACCTCGATTGACTCCTTGACCTTCTTTTCAAACCCGGAGTAGGTGTGAATGATGTACCACTGCTTGGCATTAGCGGGACTGGAATCCTCTGAGTGCAATGAGTGACTATCCTCTCTTGTGTTGTTGTCTGAACGCCCTCCCGCCCGGGCAGGAGGGGTCGACGCTACGTCGTGGTCCGGAAATAGTGAAGTATCTTCTGTACCAGCCGCGAAAAACCCACATCCAGCAGACCCAAATAGAAACCGAAGAAGAAGACCGCAAACAGCACCACGATGGTGGTGCCCGTGATTTCCTTGCGGGACGGCCAGGAAACCTTCTTCATCTCCAGTCGCACGTCCGTGAAGAACGACTTCAACCGCGTATATCGTGAGCCCACATATTCCGTTGCCGCTGTTGTCACATTTCCTCCGATTCGTCGTAGGGCGACCCCGCCGAGCGGAACCGCCCTACTTGACTCTGGCAGGCCTGGAGGGACTCGAACCCCCAACCCTCGGTTTTGGAGACCGATGCTCTACCAATTGAGCCACAGGCCTACACCAAAACGGCGACCGGCAGGATCTGGCCGGCGTGCATAATCCCGAATCGCCCCGCCTTCATCCGGCCCTCCGCAGGACCATCCCGCCGCCCGGCTTGCCCTCTGGCGTCCCCGGGTCTACTTCACTTCCTTGTGCGGAGTATGCTTCCGGCACTTTCGACAGAACTTGCTCAACTCCACGCGGTCCGTGTGCTTGCGCTTGTTCTTGGTCGTGATGTAGTTGCGATCCTTGCATTCGCCGCACTGTAGCGTGATTCCTTCTCGCATGGGATTTCCGTGTCTGAAGCGATCCGCTTCTCAAAAGTGGGGCAGACGTCCCGTCTGCCGCTCTGATCACTAAAATTCTGTGTCTTCCTAATCCCTTGTCTGTGGCGGCACGGGCCGACGGGACGTCCGCCCCACCGCCGCACTCGTTGTTATTGCAGGATCTCCGTCACCGAGCCGGCGCCCACCGTGTGCCCGCCCTCGCGGATGGCAAACCGCAGCCCCTTCTCCATCGCAATCGGCGTGATCAGCACGATCTCCAGGCTCACGTTGTCGCCCGGCATCACCATCTCCGTCCCCGCCGGCAAACTCGCCA
>JAIQFV010000026.1 GCA_020073085.1 Terriglobia bacterium
ACCGAGACGGGAAACAATTCCGAATGTTTCAATCCGCGCCCCGCTGAATTCGCGGGGCGAACGAAAGACACTAACCCCAAAGTGTCACCCTATCCTAGTTTCAATCCGCGCCCCGCTGAATTCGCGGGGCGAACCAGTGCGGCGCGTCGCGGCCCCAAGTCATCCAGATCGTTTCAATCCGCGCCCCGCTGAATTCGCGGGGCGAACGTTGGATATCCAACTGGGTCACATCATGGTTGCCACGTTTCAATCCGCGCCCCGCTGAATTCGCGGGGCGAACGCAAACCGAATAACTGCCCGTCACCGTTTTATTTGTTTCAATCCGCGCCCCGCTGAATTCGCGGGGCGAACGAAGATCCTTGTTCAACACGCCAACTTTTTAATCGTTTCAATCCGCGCCCCGCTGAATTCGCGGGGCGAACAAATCACTGGTCTCGATGATGTACCTATGCCCGGTGTTTCAATCCGCGCCCCGCTGAATTCGCGGGGCGAACGTCAGTGGGGGGGCAAGCGCTCCCAAAACTCAGCGTTTCAATCCGCGCCCCGCTGAATTCGCGGGGCGAACTCCGTACGGCGGGGAGAGAAGCGAGGGCAACATGTTTCAATCCGCGCCCCGCTGAATTCGCGGGGCGAACATCGCCTGGCCGTTCACTCAACTCACCGTCAAAAAGTTTCAATCCGCGCCCCGCTGAATTCGCGGGGCGAACCTCGAACCATCGCGCGGTTCTATCTCTATGGCCTGAGTTTCAATCCGCGCCCCGCTGAATTCGCGGGGCGAACGTATCGGCGACACCGCCAAGGAAGGCCAAACCGCGTTTCAATCCGCGCCCCGCTGAATTCGCGGGGCGAACCACAGTCATGCGTTTATCAGGCTCGATACCCGCTATGTTTCAATCCGCGCCCCGCTGAATTCGCGGGGCGAACGAATTGATGGCATTCCTTGAATTCATTAGAGAGAAGTTTCAATCCGCGCCCCGCTGAATTCGCGGGGCGAACCTCTGACTTTTTGACAGATTCAACCGGAATCCTTGTGTTTCAATCCGCGCCCCGCTGAATTCGCGGGGCGAACATCTGTTTTTTGTACGCCGATCCGCCAAAGTACATGTTTCAATCCGCGCCCCGCTGAATTCGCGGGGCGAACGTATTAGGGCTTTGATTTCATCTTCACCCCCGATGTTTCAATCCGCGCCCCGCTGAATTCGCGGGGCGAACGTGAGTATCAAATGGCTCAGTCTGTTGTCATTAAAGTTTCAATCCGCGCCCCGCTGAATTCGCGGGGCGAACCCCCCCGGTATGTCACCCATGTATACGCCTCCGGGGTTTCAATCCGCGCCCCGCTGAATTCGCGGGGCGAACATGATCGACTCACACGCTAATTCGGGAGGAGTCATGTTTCAATCCGCGCCCCGCTGAATTCGCGGGGCGAACCTATGAAAATTCCGCTAGGACACCTAGAAGCCTATGTTTCAATCCGCGCCCCGCTGAATTCGCGGGGCGAACTTTGATGGTAAGGGATGCGACAAAAGGAGGAGTTATGTTTCAATCCGCGCCCCGCTGAATTCGCGGGGCGAACTATGGCCTTCCTAAGTGCTTCCTTTACCACATAATGCATTGCCCAGTTCGCGAACGGGGCAATTTATTGCACCTTGATCCGGGCTTATCGTGAAAATCATTGTCATAAAGATCTGATTTGCCGAGAATTGATCACTTCGCGAAACGTCCAGCACTTCGCCGCCACTTTGGGTTCGCGAGGCATGATTTCATTGCCATTACACAATGAGCGGTTCCTCGAGATCAATCGGTTTCTTGGTGCCATGATGCTCAAAGGTCACATCGGCGTCCAGGAAGTAAAATCGCAAGGAATCCTCTTTCTCGTTGATCTCCTCTAGAAGTCGAGCCCTCAACAGCACCCAGTTCTTCGCATCCACCTTGCATTCAAAGACCGAGTTCTGGACCCGCAGACCATAGTCCTTGCATGCCTGGGCGACCCGGCGCAACCGTCGCCGACCGGCTTTTTCAACCGTGGAGACATCGTACGTAATTAGGATAAACATTATCGGTCTGAGTTCGTTGTTTACAGCTTCCCTTCTTGGGTCGCCCGGCGCGGTTTCGTAGGGGCGCACTGCTGTGCGCCCCTACCAGCAATAAAACACATTGCTGCTGGTCCGGCGGGCTCACCGCAACACACACGGCAGATACTCCGGAATATCGCCCCGCAGATGGCGGGCCAGGATCCGGGCCTGAATAAGCATCAACTGTCCAATCCGGCACTGCTGTTCCAGGACCGGATGTTGCACGGTTTCCTGTTTTCGTGTCTGATATCCCGTAATGACGGCCTTTCGCCCGGTTGGGCTAAACTCCACCGCGCCGCCTTCACGCGGAGCAAAATCCTTCGGACCGATCTGTTTTCGATTGATCATGGTGATGGCCAACCGGTCGGCGAGAAGGGGGCGGAATTCCTCCATCAGATCGAGGGCCAGGGAAGGACGATTAGGCCGCTCTGCGTGGAGATAGCCGACAAACGGATCGAGTCCGGTGGCCGTCAGGGCGGCAATGCAGTCGTGGCGCACGAGGGCATACAGAAAAGAGAGCAGGCAGTTGACGGCGTCCCGGGGTGGGCGGCGGCTGCGCACGCGAAACGAAAAATCGTCCCGCTGTTGCCGCAAGTGGAAATCGAAGACCCCAAAATAGACATTGGCCCCCTGCCCTTCCATTCCCCGAATCTCATCGAGGTCTCCCACGTGCTCCAGCATGCGCAGCAACGACGCCAGGTCGGTGGCACAAGACTGCAGCCGATCTCGTTCTTCTGTTGCTGTCGTTTCCCGGGCAGAGCGCAACACACTCTGGCGTGAATTTTGCAGCTTGCCGGCGACGCATTGACGCGCAATCAGCGCCGAAGCCCGTCGATCATCCGCCACGCGGTACTGGGCGCGACGCAACAGCACGCTGGTGTTCGGCACCCCTTCCCAGCGGCCGATGAAGTAGCCGTTTTCGCTGAAGTAATTGATTGGCACCCCGTGCTCCCAGCACAACTCCGCGGCGGGAGGGCTCATCAGGCTGTGTCCGAAAATGCAGACCGATTCCAGGTGATGGATTGGAACCGCCAACTTCAATTCCTTCTCCACCTCTATTTTCAGAGTAAGGTGATCTCGGGAGACATAGGCCCCTTGAGTCGTGAGGTAAAGTGTGTTCTGTTTGATTTCCATAGTGTTCTCAACTCCGGCCTGAGATCCGTCCCAGCATTGCTCTGGTAGCCGGGATGAATCGGTCCGCCGGCTTTTTGGCGGACCGATTCATCCCGGGTTGTTCCGTGGGACCGCCAAGAGCCCGCGGTGGGGAAAGCATCCATCGCGGCTACCCGAGCTGGTCAACTGCGCAATTCTTGCCGACAAAACAGGGCCTTGCAGAATTGCCAAGCAGAGAAGCTCGGTTCCCACGTGCGGAATCACTCCGACCACAGAGCGCGTCGAAACTGTTCCTGCTCTTTGTGGCTCTGTGCTCGGGTGATTTCGGGAAGGCACACTCCGCGCAGCGAGCATCCCTCACAGTGCGGCAGCAACACCGCTGGGGGCACCCGGCCTTCCGCCAGCATCTTGCGCACACATTCGATGACGTAAACCGTTTCCGTCCTCAACCGGCCATCAAAAATGACATCACGCCGGCGCTTGCTTGCGGCGTGATAAATAAATCCTTGGGGCACCTCCACGCTGAACATTTCTTCGAGGCAAAGACCCTGGGCACAAAGTTGGATATCGTCGTTTTCGAAGGGCCGCTTCTTCCCTTTCTTGTATTCGACGGGAGTTGGCTTCCCGTCTCGCATCTCAACAATGTCCGCCTTGCCGACCAGGCCGTAGCGATTGGAAAAGAGCGGCAACGCCCGCAGCAACGTCACCGTGTTCTCGGTCTCGTAACCCGGGGCGTCGGTGTGCTCGTGCAGCAGCGTACCGAGGGCGGTGTGCTCATTGTCTCCGCGTAGACCCTCGATCAGTTTCAAGCCGGCACGCCTCGGACAAAAGGCGTAGTCGTTGAGCAGGGAGAGCGGGAAAGCCTCCGCCTGGTTTGGAACTTCCGAATTTGGGTTCTGCAATGTTATCACAGGGCTTCAAATCCGACTTGGCAAGCCATAAATCTGGCCTGACCGGCTACCGTTCTCAGCAAGTTGATGAAGGTTCAGCAATCCCCAGCTTTCACGAAAAGCAGAGCAGAGGGAGAAGGCCAAGGCGACCTTCCTATACGTTGTCAACTTCTTCTGCATTTACCGGAATGTTATTCAACAATGTGTGGAATATGACTTTCGGGAAACCGGCAACGTACTCGCCGTTCTTCGGCAGCGACGCAAAGCAATAATCCGTGACATTCCGGGGAATCACGTTGTTGTCGACCCGATTTGGCTTGGGGATAAGTTGGAACAATTGGTGAGATGGGGCGTTGCCCAACGAGTCGGTGTGCTCGAACACAAAGAGCGCTTGCGCGTGCATCTCGCCTCGGCTCGCGGAATGGTCGAACTCAAACATGTTCGCCAGGGCGCGATACAAAACTGCGAGATCGGCTGCCTTGAAGCCGGTTCCGCTGGTTTTGTTCAGGTCTTGAGACGCGAGGAAAGGATTGTAGAATCCGTGTAGCCGATACAGGCCGTAGTTGACCAGCGCCTTTCGCCCCATCTCCGTTTGCTTGCGCTCAAAATCTTCCTGGGTAGTGATCGCGATCCGGGTGATTGAGCAGTCCACTTGGAAAATGGGGTCAATTGAACGACTGAATCCGATCTGAATCGGCCCGCGGACCTGACCGGCGTTCGCGCCCGTGGACATGACCGCGCCAAAGCTGCGGATGTCATAGAAGTTGTCCATCATCCATTTCTTGGCGTGCTCCCGTTCCTCCCGGTTCCGCTCAATTTCCTTCTCCTTGCCAGTCTTCGGGTCGGCTTCCTTCTTTGCTCGGGGCTCCGCCTTGGCAATGAGGCTGTTCAGCGCCTCCGTGTTCTGGATAAAAATCCGGTACGGTGATTGGTTGTCCGCCCACATCTGGATCGTGTTGCGGATTTTTCGCTTGATGCAGACGTCGGTTACGAGCCCATGTTGGGTTTCGGGATCAATTCGCGGCAGGTTGCCAGCATCCGGGTCGCCGTTCGGGTTGCAGTCAAGCGCGTCAAAGAAGAATACGAACTCTTGGCGCCCGTTGACGGTTCTTGCGCCGAGCTGATCGAGCGTGTCGAGGTAAGCGTGTTTTGGCGTGTCCGGTTTTTTCATAATCTCCACCATTTGTAGTTTAAGGTTGTTTGATATTCACTTTCACTGAACAGCAGGCGCTTCTGACCCTTCCTCGTTCGGCAGATCAGCCAGCAGGGAAATGTCGAAGCGTGCCCGGTTCACGAAGTCTTCCAAGGCTTCCAATTCCTTTTTGTTCTCGTCAGGAAGCTCGCCCTTCTTTTGCTGCTTTTTGAGCTTCGCGTACCGCGAGACGAGAAAGAAGTATTGGCGCTGGTGGTGAAAGCCAAGAATGAATATTCCTGCCTTCTGGGGAGTCAGTGTCGGGGGATATGATTTGAGCTTGCTCAGGATTTCATCCAGCAGCTTTTCGAGCTGCTGGAACTTCGGGGGCAAATCCCGTTTGAGTTTGTTCAGGTGATGGCGGGAATTCCGATAAACGACCGGCAACACGCTGCAGGGCGCTGAGGATGCACTGCTCATGTAGCGGTCTGCCACAGTGGATTTGTGCTCGCTGTTGGACCATCGCATTGCGTCGTCGCAGACAGCGAGTAGGCGTCCGCAGTGGTATTCGGGTTCTCTTCGGTCCACGTCGAGACCGACATCAAATGGTTGTTCGTTGTTTTTCATAAGGCGATTCACCGTAAGGCGCAGTAGCGCCATCCGTTCTGGTTTGAGTTTGTAATCAGGTTCCAATTTGCCGGCAGCCCTTGCAGCAGCCGCGGCTTGTTCGTCTTTTAATGTTTGCGGGATGATCCGGACCCGATTGATGACCATTTGTAACACGGGCGGCGGGACCGACTTTCCCAAGAAGGCGCCTAGAAACAAACCGGTGGAAACAACCGGCGGAAACTTCCACTCGTCGCCGGGCTGATCAGGCTGCCGCACGGTCATCCGGCAAAGGCGGATGAGAGATAGCGGTTTGTAGTTCGGCCCGTACTCCCCGAAGCGATCTCTCAGGCCATCAAACCACGCCACCAGATTCTGCACGATATCCTTAATGTTGGTTTCGCTCCAGTACCGTATCAACGTGCGTAGCTTGCTGGAGCGCGAGAATCCGAGGATGTAGAACTTCCGCTCGGCGATCTCTCTGGGCAGTCCGCGCTGAACGCTTTGGAGAAGTTCCTTCACTGATTGAGGATCGGCTGTGCTGATTTTTCCAAAGTCGAACTCCGTCGGCTCTCTCGACCAGAAAGTGAACATCACCGGGGCAACGCTTTCTGGTTCGCCCGGTTTCGGTTTTCCATCGCGCAGAAGATAATGCGTGGCGGGATTCCTCAGAAGCACCTCGATCCCCCGAATAGCGGACTTCATGCATTCAAAACAAAGCGATGCGTTTTCACCGTCCTCGAACCCGTAGGAATGAAATGCATCCTTGCCGTAACAAATTAGATAGGTCTTTCCGCCGGGAAGCCCATCGAATTGGTCGAACGTAGGCACTGCAGGTTTCAGTTCTCCGCAGCAAATACAGGGCGGCTCGTTGCCTGCTTCTCCTGGCTTCTGCCGCTCCGCGTTGATAGCCACAAAGTGGCGACTCCAGAAGACACGCACATTTGTGCAGGCTTGGAAAACCGGCAGCAAGTTGTCTTCCGCAAGGCATACCGCTATCCGATCCTTCGGTTTCTTTACGGCGAATCTTCTTTCGGTGGTATCAACCTTAACGACTAGCTTGCCAGCGCCGCGAGACGGATTCCCATCCCACACGACCTGGATTTTGCCAGCAGCCAAGTTGTCGAAGAACTTCTTGATCGCTTGTGCGCGCCAGTCGTTTGGGAAGGCGTCAGCGAACTCTTTGACTCGGGCGACGTGCGAATCGCGGTTCTTCGATCCAAGCTTACTGTCGGAAATCCCAAAATAGTATTCCAGGTTGTCCGTAAGAAATTGCGGATTCCCGCCTGACGAGCGTGAATTGATCACTTCCTTGGGGACGCGGTGCAGCGGCGCAAACCTGTCCGGTTTCTTCTTCCCTTTTTCGTCGCGTTGTTCGACGCCTCGGTAATGCAGGTTAACGAAGTTCCCGCCACCATCGATCTCCAACAGCCAATGAATGGTTACATTGTCGTCGAAGGCATCGGCCACGATCCCTTGTTCTGCTGCTGGCTTGACGCTGTCCCCGTATTCCTTGAGGGCTTGCAGGATCATGGCTCAATTTCTCCTTTCTCGATTTCACGTTCGTGAATCCGATTGGCACGGCGGAGCACGTCTTCGCGGGTGTCCAGGCTGCCCTGCCTGACGACAGCGTCGAAAAACTTGGCGTACAGCCGATCGCCGTCGTTTGTATAAACTATGTCGTAAAGCATGCGGCCCAGCGGTTCGCCGACTTCGCCAACACCATAGGTCTTCAGCGCTTCTGAAGGCAACGGTTCACCAGCATCGTCAGTGACCTTAGCTTCAACAGGAGCGAATTGCACGCAAAGCTCGCGGCAGCCAAACGAAGGCCGATGGTAGCACTGCCCTTTCAGGACTCGTCGGGTGAAGGTAGCCTGGTATTTTCGGATGTTGTCAATTAGGCGCAGTCCACCAAACCGGCTTTGCAGTTTGGCCTTCTCCTTCTGGAGAACTATTTGAGCGAAGATATTGTAAGCCACGTCGGCGAGAGCCAGCATATTTCGTTGCGTGCAATTCTCTTCCTGACCAAGAAGTGGGCTGCTCTGGGTGATTTGCTTCTTGACATCCTTCTTCTCTCGATACCTGCCCTTAATGTCGGCGAGCAGATGCTCCACGGGTTCTTCGCCCGTCAGCCACTTGTCCTTGGCGCGGTTGAGATCAACGACCTTTTGCACTTCGTTTCGGCGAATGGAAACGAAGCGGAGCGGTCGAAGGACCTCGATGCGCGTGATGGCGAAGCTGAATTCAGGTTTGAACAGGATTGCCTCTAGAATGCCACGGGCAGCAGATGGCGTCATAACAGGGTAGGAAACTCGTTCGACTTTGAATTCCGGCCGTGTGAAGCAGGCGAGCGCACCCCACACTTTGACCGAGACTTCACCAAGCGGCGGTTTGTAGTATTGTTTTAGCATGCGAAATCCTGTGGCCAGTGGCCGTTGAGGTTGAGGCCGTATTCCGAATGATACGCGGTGGTGAAGAAAACGCCTGGAATGATTTCCTCAAAAAGCATTCTATAGGTACGGAACTCGTGCTCGTAGATGTTGACCTGAAAACGCCGGACCATCCGCATCACGCGCGACAGTCGGCCCGAAGTAAATTGCGTTGCGCGGATAAGGCGCTTGAGTCGTTGTACGGAATGGCGTCGCCCCGACCAGCCCACAAACACAGAGGTCGTCGGTGAATCAATCACTTGGAATGCTTTGGCAGTATCCTCAAAGGCCAAGCTGGGTCGCGAGTCCCGGTTTATCTTCCGGTCTCGGAAGTCCGGGTGAGTCGGCTGGTCGAGTGAATCCAGTCGAAAGAGCCGATCGTAGTAGCGGACAAATGTTTCCGGGTTGTCCAAGTCTTGCTTCCAAAACGAGGACTGAGTCTCGGTCGTTCCCTGCTGGTATATCGCGGACGGTGGGAGCTTCATTTTTTCCTCTCGCCCCTCGTCCTCCGGCGTGAACAGGACGACCCGGCCCTTCTGCGGGCGAACCCCGTGCCGGTTGCAACGACCCGCAGCTTGAACAATGGAATCCAGCGGGCCAACAGCCCGAAAAAGAACAGGAAAGTCAATGTCCACGCCGGCTTCGATACATTGCGTTGCCACAAGAGCGAATTTCTGCTCGGTTTTCAGCAGGTCGGCAGCTTCTTGCAAAATTTCCCGGCGGTGAGCAGGGCAAAGGTTTGTAGACAAATGGAGGACGCGAACGCCCCGCTTCAATAGTTCGCAGCAGAGCGCGTGGGCATGGCGCTTGAGGTTCACGACGGTCAGGCTCTGCGAACAGTCCTGGATCGCGTCGGCGATTTGTGGCCATGCGCTCAAGCCGGGCAGACTTTCTTCCCAATCGTAGTTCACACGAGAGGTGATGGTGAACGGGCGCGCTGCGTCGCTGATCCTGTAGAGCGGCGGGAATCGTTGCAGCGTTGCTTGGATTGGCTTGTTGTTTGGCAGGGCAGAGGCGTATTCGCCGAATCGGATCGCGCTCTGAACCGTCGCGCTGAAATCAGGGAGTGTCGCTGACATGAAGACGAAGGAAGTCCCTGCAAACTCAGAAAACTGCTGGAGCATTGCTAGGAGAGGCAGGAGAAGATGGCGAGGAAAATTTTGCACCTCATCAAAAATCACGACCGAGTTGGCAAGGTTATGTAGCTTGCGGCTAGTGGCTGGCGTGTCGGTGAACAGACTCTCAAAGAATTGAACCGTCGTAGTCACAATGATGGGGGCGGACCAGTTTTCTGCGGCCAGGTCCAGCGCAGTTGGATTGTCGTCGCCGACCGGCTTGGGAGAAGAAGTGGATAGGCTATGATGTTCAAGCACTGCCATCTGACCGAACGCCTCTCGGAATTCTTTCGCCACTTGGTCAATGATGCTGAGGTATGGCTCGACGACAATCACGCGTCGCAAGCCGTGCTTCTCCGCGTGGCGCAAAGCAAAGTTCACGGACGCGAGTGTCTTTCCGCCGCCGGTTGGCACGTTTAGAGTGAACATGCCTCGCGGAAGCTGCGAATCCCGCTCGCAGGACAACCGAACGGATTCGCGGAGGGTGCGGACTTCGTCCGATTGTTCGAGGGCCGATTTCTTGCCAATGAAGCTGTCGAGCATTCGGCACAATTCGGAAACAGTCGGTGCCTGCCTGCGGTAGTTTTCGCGGGTGTCAGCCTTGTATTGTTGAGTAAACCGTTCCGTGTCCAGCCGGTCAGCATCCACAAGCGCGGAGAACAACAGCCGCGTCAAGAACTCACAAGCGAGTGGATCTTTTCCTTGCGAACGCAGTGCTGGCCGATGGTTTGGCAAGTCCTCCAGATGCTCAATACCCCGTCGGAGTTGGTCGGCTTCGTGTGTCCCCCTGGTCTTGTCAAATTGCTCTTTGACGTCAGCAAGCGCAGTTTTGACCAACTCCATCGAAGGGCCGGCAACATTTTCCTGCCGCTGAATCCTTTCTTTATTCACAGCCATTCCATTCGGAAGGCCAGCGTGGTGACCACCAATAGCGAAGCTAGCGGCCATGAAACCGGCAGAGCCTCCACGTTGGCAAACGCTGCTGCCCGCGTAAGCATGAGGAGCTTCCTCCTCCAATCCGCGCAACATGAGTTGAAATTTGCGGCGGTATTTCCCGAGGTCGTGAAGCAAGCCAGCCAAGAAGCCTTCTTCGCCAAGCTTGAAAGCTTCGGCAAGCTTGCACGATTGTTCGGCGACGTTAATGAGATGGCTGGAAAGGGGCTGCCACCCGAGTTGAATTTCGGCCAGGTCTGCGAGTGTGTGCGACGCGCCAGTTCGTCTTGCAAACTCCTGTGCGGTCAGGCGCTCGTTTGCGAACTCCACGAACGTAAAAAGGTTTTCACCTTTCGAGGTTTTCAAAGTATGCGCGTAGAAGTTCATCTTCAGCTCATGCCTTCCCGCGGGCTGCACAGCCGCTGCTCGAACACCATATCCAGAAACGCGGGAATGACGTTGTTCTCGCTCACGCAGATTGAGGTGGTCTCCAGGAACAGACTGATATAGTACGGCAAGAAGTCTTTCCAGGCGAGACAGGGTGTGTAGAAGCATTGGCAACCCTCCAGCCAACCGTTGAAGGTATCTACGCGAGCATCCGCAGCGCATTGCCAATCCGGTGATACTTGTTTTTCGCCATTGGGGGCTCGGTTCCAAGCCACTTCAGGATAAAGCCGATTGGAACGGCCTACCTTATTTTCCGTTTGTACAAAAAAAGCCATGCTAGCTGTTGGATGGATAGATGGGGAAAAGCTACTACTTCGGGGCCTGTTGAACGCTCCTACCTTACTGCGAGCTGGACCGAAAAGCAAACTGATTCTTTAGCAGTGTCGTTAGTACATGATATGTCCGGTGTAAATGGCAAGTGAAGTGTCCGCTCAAAGCGGCGTAAGGTAGGGCTTTTGTCAGGAGGCCGACATGAAGCTCTACCCGGAGCGCGCGTTAAGGCGGGCCATGAAGATTCAAGAAGTGATCCTGAGGGCGATGGCGAAGAAGATTAACTGGATTCAAGCGGCGGAGATCATTGGGATCAGTCCGCGGCAGATGCGGCGGTGGGTGGAGCGGTATGAGGAATATGGGTATGACGGGCTGTACGACCGGCGGTTGGGGCAGCCGAGTCCGAAACGGGTGGCGGTGGCGATGGTGGAGCAGGTGCTGCGGTTATATCAAGACCGCTACTTTGATTTGAATGTGCGGCACTTTCACGAGAAGCTGAGGGAGGAACACGGGATTCCGCTAAGCTACAGCTGGGTGAAGAAAGCGCTGCAGGAAGCGGGCTTGGTGAAGAAGCGGCGAGCCCGGGGGGTGCATCGGCGGCGACGCGAGCGGCGGCCGCTGCCGGGCATGCTGGTGCACATCGATGGGAGTCGGCATCGGTGGTTTCAAGACGGGCGGTATTTCGATTTGATTGCGATTCTCGATGATGCCAGCAGCGAGATCTACTATGCGCAGTTGGTGGAAGAGGAGTCGACGCGGACGGTGATGGCGGGGTTGCGGGCGGTGGTGGAGGAACGGGGGATTTTCTGCGCGCTCTACAGTGATCGGGGCAGCCATTTCTTCGTGACGCCGAAGGCGGGCGCGGGGGTGGATCGGGAGCGGGTGACGCAGGTGGGACGGGCGCTGGGGCAGTTGGGGGTCCACATGATCGCGGCCTATTCTCCGCAGGCCCGGGGGCGCAGTGAGCGCAACTTCCAAACTTGGCAGGGACGACTCCCGCAGGAGCTTCGCTTGCGGCAGATCACGACGCTGGAAGAGGCCAATGACTTCCTGCGCCAGCACTACATCGCCGAATTCAACCGTCGCTTTGCGGTGAAAGCAGCGCAGCCCGGCACCGCCTTCGTCTCGGCGCGCGGGCGGAATCTGGATGAGATTTTTGCCGTGCAACAGGAGCGCGTGGTGAACGGCGACAACACCGTGCGGTTCGACAATCAAGTCCTGCAGATCGAGCCGACGCGTTGGCACCGCAGCCTGGCGGGCTGTCGCGTCATCGTCTTCGAGCACCTCGACGGAAGCCTGACGATCGGTTACGGGGCTCACCGCCTCGGCCCTTACGACCCCGCCCCGGTCGGCCCCATCGCCGTGCTGCGGCCTCGTCCCAAGCCGCTTGTGGAAAAGCCGGTGGATTCACAGAAAGAAAAAAAGAAGCAAAAAAAGAAAGAACCATGGCCTGATGGAAAAGTGGAAATCCCAAAAAGCGGGATTCCCACTTTCCCACAGGCCTCATCATCATCATTTCAACAAAAAGTACTCTCAACCTAAAAGCGGACATTTCACTTGCTAAAAAGAGCGGACATTTTAATTTGCTAACAACAACTGATTCTTTAGCAGGCCAGGTTTGTCACGTGTGCGTTATTTCCGGTGAACCCCCATTTGCTGGCGACCTGCGTTGCAGGGAGTTGTGCGCCCTCGGGAGCGCAGGGAATAAAAAACCCGGGCCAATGGACCGGGCTGTTTAACTACGAGGAGATTGTTTTCGTATTATCATCACGGGGGCGCACGTCTGTGCGCCCCTACGAGGAAGAACAAAGACAGCGGCTGTTTATGTTCCTTCACTCCAGGACGCGAGGTATTCGATCTGCTCGGGGGTCAGTGTGTCGATGGAAACGCCCAGGCTCTCGAGCTTCAGCCGGGCAATCTCTTTGTCGATTTCCTCGGGAACCCCGTACACTCTTTTCTCGAGTTTGCCGGCGTTGCGGGCCATCCATTCCGCCGAAAGGGCCTGGTTCGCAAAAGACATGTCCATGACGGAGGCGGGATGCCCCTCCGCACTAGTGAGGTTGATCAGTCGACCCTCACCCAACAAGAACAAACGCCGCCCGTCGGCCATCTTGTACTCTTCGACAAAATCACGCACCGTGCGCTTCGTTGCGGCCATCGACTCCAGCGCCGGGATTTCGATCTCCACATTGAAGTGGCCCGAATTGGCCAAGATCGCGCCGTCCTTCATCTTCTCAAAGTGCTCTTTGCGGATGACCAGTTTGTCACCGGTCAAGGTAACGAACACGTCGCCTCGCGGCGCCGCCTGGGCCATCGGCATCACCTGGAATCCATCCATGACCGCCTCGATCGCTTTGGTGGGATCGACCTCGGTCACAATGACATGGGCGCCCATCCCCTTCGCCCGCATCGCGACCCCGCGGCCGCACCAGCCATAGCCGGCCACCACGAAGGTGGAGCCGGCCAGCAGGATGTTCGTAGCCCGGATAATCCCGTCAATCGTGGATTGGCCGGTGCCGTAACGGTTGTCAAACAGATGCTTCGTTTGGGCATCGTTGACCGCGATGATCGGGTATTTCAGGGCGCCATCCCGAACCATCGATTTCAACCGGATGACACCGGTGGTGGTCTCCTCGGTTCCGCCCACGATATTCGCCAACAGGTCAGTTCGCTTGGAATGAAGAACGCTGACCAGATCAGCCCCGTCATCCATCGTCATGTGAGGTTTGTGATCCAGCGCTGACGTAATATGGGAATAATAGGTGGCGTTGTCCTCCCCCTTGATGCAAAAGCTCGGAATTCCATGGTGCACCACTAAGGAGGCGGCGACGTCATCCTGCGTGGACAAAGGATTGGAAGCACACACGACGACCTGCGCTCCTCCGGCCTTTAGGGTCAATGCCAGGTTCGCGGTTTCGGTGGTGACGTGCAAGCAGGCCGAGAGACGGAGGCCTTGGAGCGGTTTCTCGGCCTCAAACCTTTTGCGGATCAGGCGCAGGACCGGCATCTGCCGCTCCGCCCATTCGATGCGATTGCGTCCCTTTTCGGCAAGCGCGGCATCCTTGATATCGCTTTTCACTTTGACTGTTGTGCTCATGAGGACTCCTGAAATGAAAAAAGAGGGACAGACACCTGCTTTGCTGCCATTCCTACGAAGCTGCTTAAGAAAAGGTGTCTGTCCCTATCTCGAGATCGATCCTGAATTGCTAAGCTTTGGCCCCGACGGGGAGATCCAGTCTCGCGCCGGTGCGCAGTGCTTCGGCCTTGTTCGTTTGCTCCCAGGTGAAATCCTTTTCCGATCGACCAAAATGGCCGTAGGCGGCAGTCTTCTTGTAGATCGGGCGTCGAAGATTCAAGTATTCAATAATCCCGCGCGGACGCAGTGGAAATGTCGTCCGGACCAAATCGCAGATCTTTTCGTCGGCGATTCTCCCCGTGCCGAAGGTATCGACCATCACCGAGACGGGATCTGCTACGCCGATGGCATACGCCACCTGAATCTCAACCCGTGAGGCCAATCCGGCGGCCACAATGTTCTTGGCGATGTGTCGTCCCATGTACGAGGCGGATCGATCCACCTTGGTCGGATCTTTTCCTGAGAACGCGCCGCCCCCGTGATGCCCCATGCCGCCGTAAGTGTCGACAATGATCTTCCGTCCCGTCAGTCCGCAATCCCCTTGGGGGCCGCCCACGACAAACCGGCCCGTCGGGTTGACGAAAAACTTCGTGTTCTGGTCGAGGAATTGAGCGGGAATCACAGTCTTGATCACATGCTCGATGACCTCGGCCTTCAAATGTCCATGTTTGATTTCAGGATTGTGCTGCGTGGAGACGACGACTGCCTCGATCCGCTGGGGTTTTCCATTGGAGTATTCCACGGTGACCTGCGACTTGCCGTCCGGCCGGATGTAATCCAGGATCTTCTTCTTACGAACTTCAGCCAGACGCATCGTCAGCTTATGCGCCAGCATAATGGGCATCGGCATCAGTTCCGAGGTTTCATCGCAAGCATAGCCGAACATCAACCCCTGGTCTCCCGCCCCCTGTTCCCCACTGTCTTTGCCCTCGGCGGCTCGTTCGTCGACGCCCTGGGCGATGTCGGGGGATTGCTTGTCGATGGAGGTGATCACCGCACAGGTGAGATAATCAAAGCCATAAGAGGCGTCGGTGTAACCCACCCCCTCAATCGTGTCCCTGACGACCTTAGGGATGTCGACGTAATGGGTCGTGGTGATTTCACCCGCTACCATGGCCATCCCTGTGGTGACCAGGGTTTCGCATGCCACCCGCCCCGTCGGGTCATTTCCTAGGATGTCATCTAAAACCGCATCCGAAATCTGATCCGCAATCTTGTCGGGATGCCCTTCAGTTACTGACTCGGACGTAAAATAGTATTTCCCTTGCACTCGAAAATCCTCCTTCACCATACGGTTTAACAAGTATCTTTGGAGTCGATGTCCTTGGGTGACCCCTGGCGCGGGGGTTCAAACCGCAGACAATAACACAGCGCTCCACGGGGGTCAACAATCAATTGTGCTACAATCAATTGTGCTACAATTCGCTCTCCGTACGGTCCCGAAAGGGTGTTCATGAGGATTCAATTACTGGGCAAACCCGGCTGCCATCTCTGCGACGATGCCAAGAGAGTTGTCCAGATGGTGTGTGCCGCCCTCGCCCTCCCCTGGGAGCAGATTAATATCGAGGACGACGCCGACCTCTGCGAACGGTACAAGGACGAGATCCCGGTCTTGCTGCTTGATGGGAAAAAGACCTTCAAGTATCACATCGAAGAGAAGGCCTTGCGCACATCCTTGCTCCGGAAGAGCAAGGTGATGCGGGAATGACGGACGGAAAGGAGTAGCTGTTCCGCCTCGGAGGGTTTCTTGACACGTTTCGGGGCCTCGTGTAATATCCCCTGCGGCCAATGCTTGAATGCTTGAGAGACTTGTAATGCGATGCCCAGGTTCAGCATGAGTTTGGTGGGTGGAACGGCTAACAAGTCCCGGATCTGAGAAATGAGAAATCAGCTCTCCCGCGGAGCGGAGAAGCTCAGGGCGGTTAGCTCAGTTGGTAGAGCGCATCCCTTACAAGGATGAAGTCACAAGTTCGAGTCTTGTACCGCCCACCAGTCTTCGGTCAAGGGATCGAAGAAGGACGGTAAGGGGACGTAGCTCAGTTTGGTTAGAGCGCGTGCCTGTCACGCACGAGGTCGCGGGTTCGAGCCCCGTCGTCCCCGCCATTGTCTTAAACGGTTGGAGCAAGACCCGGTTTCTTAACACCCGAGACACCCGTATGAGTTGCGTCGGTTGATTTCACGCCCACGGATTGCCCTTTGACGGAGGCTACACGGGTTTCGGCTCGGTAGCCTTTTTTATTGGATTTTGAACCATGCAGCTTGCCAAAGAATTTGTTTCCCACATGGCTTTCGAGATCGTCGACAAGCTGATTGAACGCGATATGATTGAAGCACGCGATCCGGATCAGCTCGTCGTGACCTTTCGGGACATCATCCTTGAGGAACTGTCCATGGAAGACAAGCTGAACGAGGAGGTTCGCGCCCTGCTGAATCAGCATTCCGACACGATTCGACAGGATGGGATCTCGTACCAGGAAATGTTCCGGAAAATCAAGACGAAGCTGGCGCGAGAGCGCAAGATTGTCCTTTAGGAAAAAACGATGAAGCTCTCCCGGGAGAAGATTATTCACACCTCGCATCTGCTGGTGGACCGACTGGCGGAGATTGAGAACGTGGATTTTCTTGAGGACCGCAACACCATTCGCCAGGAGATCTTCAAAATCATGGAACAATTGATGAAGGACGAAGAAACCATCGAGGGGGCGGCCCGCAACAAACTGATGTCTCAGAAACGGCAGATCCCTGAAGGAAGCCAGGAATGGGATATCCTTCTGCGGAAATACTATCAGGAGGAACTCAAGAAGTTGGGCATTCTCTGAGTTCAAAGTTCAAAAAAGCCGGTCCAAGGTCCCAAGTCCAAGGTCCAAAGTTGAAAGCCCAAAGTCCAAGAAGACAGTTCAAAGTTCAAAGCCTGCAATCCCACCTTTTTCGGGTCTGACTTCCGGCCTCCGGCTTCTGACTTCTCACTTCCAACTTCGAAAGAGGGCGCACCTCTATGCGCCCCTACTGAACAATTCCAACCTCTGGTTTCCGGCTCCGACCTCCGATTTCCTGCCTCCGGCTTCCAACTTCTGACCTCTGACTTCCGACTTCCAACTTCTGACCTCTGACTTCCGACTTCCAACTTCTGACCTCTGACTTCCGACTTCGGGCTTCCGGTTTCCGGCCTCAGGCTTCTTTTCCCCATCCCCTCCCCCAGTGCCGCTTCACGAAGAGCACCAGCCCCAGGACGATCAACGCCCCCAACACGAGATCCAGGCGGTGAAAGTAGGCCCGGAGCTTTGTCCATTGCGATCCCAGTTTCATTCCCGCAAAAGCCAACAACAAGCACCATGGCAGGGAGCCGACAAAGGTATAAAGGTGGAATCGAAAGAGATTCATTCGAACGACACCGGCCGGAAACGCAATGAAGGTGCGGATCACGGGAAGCAGACGGCTGAAAAAGACGGTGGCTTCTCCATATCGGTTGAACCAGCGATCTGCCCACTCCAGATCTTTGGGGGAAAGCAGCAGGTATCGTCCGTATTTCTCAATGAGCGGTCGCCCTCCATGCGCGCCCACATAATACGCCGCGGCCGACCCTAAATTGCACCCGACCGCTCCCGCCAGGCCCACCAGCCAGAAGTTGAACCGGCCGGTAAAGACCAGGTATCCTGAAAAGGGCATGATGACTTCCGAGGGCAACGGGATGCAGGCGGATTCGATGGCCATCATCGCCATAATCCCCCAATACCCCAACGAAGAGATCGAAGCAATGATAAAGAGGCTGAGCTTTTCGAGAAGTCCAGTAATCATTGGAAGAGACGGTCCTCGCCGTTTCTAACCGCGGCGTTCAGGGTAAAACCTTTAGGATCTGGTCCATTTCATCATGGGTGTTATAGAAATGGGGGGCGACTCGGATATAGCCGCCTCTCAGAGCGGTCGCAACGCGGGCCTCCTCCAGACGATGAAAGATCGTGCGTATCTCGGGTCCCCGAACCCCCGGACGGAAGGAGACAATCCCCGAGGCCTCTCCTTCGGTTCGGGATCCCAGGACGGCATATCCTTTTGAGGTAAGGCCCTCGTACAAATGAGAGGTTACGTCGAGAATCTGCCGGGAAATGTTCTCAATCCCGACTTCAAGGAGCAAGTTGAGGGCAGCGGCCAGGCCGTAAATTCCGATGGTGTTCAACGATCCAGATTCATACCGCAAGGCGCCATGGCGGTAATTCAGTTCGCGCCGGGTGAAGTCGCTGAAATGTTCAACGTTCATCCAGCCCAGCGTCGGCGGTGTCACCTGATCGACGATTCGCTTGGACACGTAGGCCACGCCAGTCCCCTCCGTCGAAAGCATCCATTTGTGGCCGTCGGCAGAAAGGAAGTCAATCTTCTGTTTTTTCACATCAATTTCGAAGGCCCCCATCCCCTGGATGGCGTCCACACAAAAAATGATGCCGCGGCTCCGGCACATCTCTCCGAGGGCTTCGAGGTCGATCCTAAACCCGCTCAAATATTGGACATAACTGACCGTCAGGATCCGGGTGCGGGCATCGAGTACCCGTTCGATGTCTTGGAGGTCAACCCGGCCGTTTCGTTCAGGAACGGTCACCAATTCCACGCCGTGTTTTCTCAGGGCGAGCCAGGGGTAGACATTGGCCGGAAACTCCGTGTCAATGGATACAACCTTCTCGCCCCCTTTCCAGTCTAACCCATTGGATAAAAGGGAGAGTCCGTCGGAGGTGTTTTTGACGAAAGCGATTTCATCCGGGTCGCTGTTGATGAGACGGGCTGCCAGTTCGCGGGCGTGGTCGACGGTTTTTCCCCAGGACTTCCAGTGTACCGCACCAAATTCGTTGAGGTCGGTCAAGACGCCTTGAATGGCGTTGGCGACGCGAGTCGATACGGGCGCGACTGCCGCATGGTTGCAATAGATCCAATGCCGGGTTACGGGGAATTCTTGGCGCATGGTTTCGAGATCAAGAGTCAAAGAAATGGCCTCCCGCCAGCTAGAAAAAAGAACCTTGCTTACCCGAAAACGCGATATAATAGCACGACAGCCCAAAGAAGGAGACATGGACCATGAATGAACGATGGGCCAGAAGAATAGTGATTATTGCCTTGGTGTTTTCGATCAGCACGCCTCCTTTGTGGGGTGCTGACAAAAAACAAAAGGACGACATCAACAATATCGGCAATCGCGATGTGGGTAAAGGGATGAACCGATACTCCATCGAAAAAGAGATTGCACTGGGAAAGTCCCTGGCCCAGGAAGTCGAACGCACCTCAAAGGTCGTTGATGACCCTATCATTGCCGAGTACGTTAACCGCGTCGGACAGAACCTCGTCAAGCACTCGGACGCCCAGGTCCCGTTTACGATTAAGGTGATTGACTCGGACGAAGTCAATGCCTTCGCCTTGCCCGGCGGGTTTTTCTTTGTGAACACCGGCCTGATCCTTGCCGCAGAGAATGAGTGCGAGCTGGCGGGGGTCATGGCGCATGAAATTGCCCACGTTGCCGCACGTCATGGGACCCGGCAGGCCACGCGGGCGGAAGTCGCCAATTGGGCGACCCTGCCACTGATTTTTCTCGGCGGTTGGGCGGGATACGGAATTCGGCAGGCCGCCGGTTTGGCCCTCCCCCTGGGGTTCCTGAGGTTCAGCCGGGGATTTGAAGAAGAAGCCGACTATTTGGGCGTTCAATACATGTACGCCGCGGGTTATGATCCCAATGGAATGGTGACATTCTTTGAGAGGATCCAGGCGAAAGAAAAGCACAAGCCGGGCGCCGTCTCAAAAGCTTTCTCGACCCATCCTCAGACTCCGGACCGCATTGAACGCGCCCAGAAGGAGATCGCTCAGCTCCTCCCCTCGAAGGAGGCGTATGTTGTTACCACCTCCGATTTTGACTCCATCAAGGGCCGTCTGCAGGGGATCGAGAACCGGCGGACCGTGGAAGAGGCCAAGAGCGACCGGCCTACCTTGAAGCGGAAGACCTCGGGCGATGTCACCGACGTCGACGAATCAGGTGATAAGAAGAAGACCGAGGACGAAGCTCCGCCCACGCTGAAACGGCGGAATTAGAGATCAGAGTTTGAAATGCCATCTGAAGGGGCCCTGCATTCCGGGGCCCCTTTTCATTTTCCGCCTACCGCTCCCGCTGCCCATTGCCTGATCTGCTGCCGGAGTGAATCCGTTGACAGCCGCCCCCTTCCGGGGGCCGGAACTCATTGGACAGTCACCTGCCGCATCACATCACCCTTCGTGATCTTTCGAACCACATCCATCCCTGAAATCACCTGTCCAATGACGGTATATTTTCCGTCCAAGGCCGAGTGCGGAGACAGGCAAATGAAGAATTGGCTGTCGGCGCTGTCGGGATCTTTGCCTCGTGCCATGGAAACCGTGCCGGTTACGTGGCGCTTGGAGTTAAACTCCGCCTTCAACTTTACGCCCGAGCCTCCTGTTCCATTCCCTTTAGGATCCCCGCCCTGGACCACAAAATCAGGCTCGACCCGGTGGAAGGTGAGTCCATTGTAGAATTTCCCCCGGATCAACTCGACCACCCGGGCAACGGTGTGAGGTGCGGCACCCGGAAAGAGTTGAATGACGATGTTTCCCTTGTCCATGTGAATGGTCATGCGGTACTGAAGGGGTTTGGGGACAGCCCCGGAGGAGACTGCGCCGGCGATGCCACTGAGGATGAGTATCAAAAGGATTGCGAAGGGTCGCAAGCCAGTCCGCATTTGTCCTGTCCACATGGGAGAGGCTCCTCCTCGGGAGGATTTCAGATTGCAAAGCGCGAAGGCATTGTTTAAGATGCGCCGTTCATCACAGGGCTAGATCCATCGTCCCCGAGCATTCTACCGGAGAAGAAATGAAAATCGTCAAAATTTTCGCCGTGCTTGTCTTCCTGTTGATGGCATTGGTGGCCGGACTTTTCGGGTACGGATACTGGCTGGCCCGGAGATCATTGCCCTCGTTGGAAGGATCGTTCAAGGTGCAGGGGCTTGCCGCTCCTGTCACTGTTTACCGCGATGCCGTCGGCGTGCCACATATTTTTGCTCAATCCACGGAGGATGTGGCCTTCGCTCAGGGCTACGTCACCGCCCAAGACCGTCTCTGGCAAATGGATGTATTTCGCCGGAACTCACTGGGTGAACTCTCGGAGGTGTTGGGTGAGCCCACTCTCCGCCTCGACGAGGAGCATTGCCGGTTGGGTTTCCGCGAGGCCGCCTCTCGAACCCTGGATGAGATGGATCCGGCCTCCCGACGATTCCTGGATCGCTATGCCGAAGGCGTGAATGCGTTCATGAGCACACATCTCGATCAGCTTCCCATTGAGTTCCGGATTCTGAGGTACCGGCCGCGACCGTGGAATTCTGTGGATTCTCTATCGATCGCGTTGATGATGGCGGAGACTCTGAACCATACCTGGGAACGGGACATCTTCCGGGCGCGGTTGCTTGAGAAGTACGGGTTGGGAATCCTGAATGATCTCTACCCAACCCATTCGAAATATGAAATACCTCTCGTCGGGATCGACACCGGAGTGCAAGGGGACGCCCCATCCCTTTCGATGCTCTCCCTGCAGAATATGAACCGAAACGCCGGCCTTCCTCCCCGGATGACTTCCGACTCGGTCCGTCCCTCAGAATCCTCTGCGTGGAGCGCTCTGCTCTGGGCCTGGGCACCGGAACGGAGTCAGCAGTCTGTGGTGGAGTTGTTGACACAGTGGAATGATGCCGGCGAGGACTTTCTTGTGGGAAGTAACAATTGGGTGGTCAGCGGAGCGCATTCCGCAACCGGGAAGCCGATTCTGGCGAATGATCCGCATCTTGCCCATTCGATTCCTTCCATTTGGTATCAAACGCATTTGCGGACACCCGATCTCAATGTCATCGGGGTGTCCCTTCCCGGCGCCCCCAGCCTCATCATTGGTCATAACGAGCACATCGCCTGGGGCATGACCAATCTCAATCCCGACGTCCAGGATGTCTACGTCGAGCAATTTGACTCGGACCAGGGAACAAGATACCTGGCGAATGGCGCTTGGGTTGACGCTGAAATTCGAAAGGAAACGATCAAGATCAAGGGAAGACCTGACAAGATCTTGTCGGTCCTTGTGACGCGTCATGGACCGGTTGTGCGACGCGTGGGCCAGACCGGTTTTGCCTTGAAATGGACCGCGATCGAACCCCATGGAATCGGGTTCCCATTTCTTAAATTGAATTCGGCGTCAAATTGGGGAGAATTTACGACGGCGTTGAAAGAGTTCTTGGGACCGACGCAGAATTTTGTCTATGCCGACAAGGAGGGCAACATCGGGTTTTATGATGCGGGCAAAATCCCCATTCGACGCAGCGGTCTCGGCAATGTCATTCTCCCGGGGAATTCGGATCAATACGAATGGGTTGGATACATCCCCTTTGATGAGCTTCCTCATTTGTTTAATCCTCCGGACGGCATCATTGCCACCGCCAACCAGCGTATTACCGGTGACAGCTATCCTTATTTCATCACCAGCGACTGGGAAGAGCCTTACCGGTTCGCGAGAATTCATCACCTTCTAAGCTCAGGAACAAGATTCACGGGGAAAGATTTCTTGCGGATCCAGGGAGATGTTTACTCGGAAGCCAATCGGGGTTTGGCCGATCGGGTAATTCGAGCGTCTAGTCATGTGGTCCCCGGCGATACGGTAACCAAAGCCGCCCTCGAGCGTCTCAAATCGGGAGACTTCATCGCAACTCCAAACAACATCGAGACGACCCTCGTCGAATATCTCCGGACCCAGCTGGAAGAGACTCTCCTGAAAGGCGTCCTTGGAGAAGAGTGGAGGGATTACCGGTCGGGCATGAAGTCGATCTTCCTCGAAAACCAGTTGACGGAACAGTCCCCCCGCTGGCTGCCAAAAGAATTTAAGAACTATGACGAACTACTCATTCGCTCGTTGGAGCAGGTGTGCCAACACCTGCAATCAGTTTATGGGTCCTCAGATTTGTCTGAATGGGTCTGGGGAAGGCGGTACCCGCTCCTGTTTCGACATGTGCTGGGGCGGGTTTGGCCGCTCGATCGAATTCTCAATGTCGGGCCCTTTCAACAACCGGGAACCAAGCAGACGGTCAAGCAAACCGATTCGCTTATAGGACCGTCGATGCGCATGGTTGTTGACTTTGCCGACTTCGATCACTCTTTCAACAACCTCACCCTGGGGGCCTCGGGGCAGGCCTTCAGTCCGCATTACTCCGACCAAACCTCTCACTGGCTTGACGCCAGCAGCTTTCCCATGCATTTCAGCGACGAGGACGTCAAGCGGAGCGCCGTAAAGATCCTGACGCTGCAGCCGTGATGAAATAAGGTGCCGGGTGTCAGGTGTTAGGTGCCAGGGCAAGGAAGAGAGAAGACAGCTATTCGAGGATAAAAGTCAGAGATCAGAAGTCGGAAGTCAGAATCAGTCACTTCTTGCCTCGCCTCTCGCTGACACCCGACACCTGACACCCGGCACCTCTCCTTCCCCGCCTTTACAATCCCCACGTTCTCTCCTATCATGGGCGCGCCATTGAAACACAAACACATAGGCGGAATCCGATTGTCCAACAATCAAATCTCAGTGGGTAAGAAGCAGTGACCTCGTCAAATCACCCTCTCGATCCCATCTTTAAGCCCAGGTCTATCGCCATTATCGGAGCCTCGCGGAAGAAAGGCTCCATTGGCCGGGAGATCCTCCACAATCTGATGGAGTATGAATTCAATGGAAAGATCTTTCCAGTGAATCCGAGCGCCGATGTCATCCATTCGATCAAGTGTTTTCCGTCGGTTGCCGAGATTCCCGATGAAGTGGATCTCGCGGTAATAGTGGTTCCGCGGCCCCAGGTCTTGGAGATCGTGGATGAATGTGGCCGGAAAGGTATCCGGGGGCTGGTGGTCATCACGGCGGGGTTCAAGGAAGTGGGTGCCGAGGGAGGGGCGCTCGAACAACGGCTCAAAGAAAAGGTCCGCGGATTCGGGATGCGCATGGTCGGGCCGAATTGTATGGGCCTGATTAACACCGATCTGACGGTCCGCGAGAATTGTACCTTTGCCCCGACGGAGCCGCTGACAGGCAACGTCGGGTTCATGTCTCAAAGCGGGGCATTGGGCGTGGCCATTCTCAACATTGCCCGCAAGGTCAATCTGGGATTCTCCTATTTCGTGTCCATGGGAAACAAAGCCGACATTTCGGGGAATGACCTTTTAGAGTACTGGGAGCATGACCCGCGAACAGAAATTGTCCTCATGTACCTGGAATCGTTCGGGAACCCGCGGAAGTTCACGCAGATAGCGCGACGCATGACCCGCCACAAGCCCATCCTCGTCGTCAAGTCAGGCCGCACCACGCAGGGCGCCCGGGCCGCGTCGTCGCACACCGGGGCCATGGCCGGAATGGACATCGCGATTGATGCCCTGCTCGAGCAATGCGGGGTGTTGCGGGTCAATAGCGTGGAGGAATTATTTGATGTCGCGATCGGATTTTCAAATAACCCTTTTCCCCGAGGAAACCGGGTGGCCATTCTCACCAACGCCGGGGGACCGGCGATCATGGCGACCGACGCTTGCGTCAGTGCCAGACTCGTCATGGCCGAATTTTCAGCCGCCACCCGCACGGCCTTGGAAGGTTATCTCCCGGATGAGGCGAGTGTGTTAAACCCGGTAGACATGATCGCAAGCGCTAACCGAGACAGCTACGCCTATTGCCTGGACACGATTCTGCGGGACGACGCCGTGGACGCCGTGATTGTGACTTTTGTACCACCCATCATGATCAACCCCATCGACATCGTGCGGGCGATCGAACAGGTTCGCAAGAAATATGCCAAGCCGGTGTTGGGAGTGTTTATGGCCAGGGACGAGTTTTTCGAAGAAATCAATCGCGTCGTCCCCGACCATTTGCCGCTTTACCTTTTTCCGGAATCGGCGGCGCGCACGCTTTCCGCCATGGTGCGTTATTCCAATTGGCGTGCACGTCCGCACAGCGGGATTCGACACTTTGAAGTCGATTCGGGGCGGGTCCGGGAGATTCTGCAGGCCGCGGGGGAATCAGGGAGAGATAAGTTGACGATCGTGGAGTCGATGGAGATTCTGCAGGCCTACGGGATCCCCATCGCCCGATATGCCATGGCGAGGACCCGGGATGAGGTTTTTGCAGCCGCCCGCGGAATCGGGTTTCCCCTGGTGCTGAAGGTTGTGTCACAGGAATTGACCCATAAAACGGAAGCAGGCGGTGTGGCGGTGGACCTGCGGACAGAGGAGGAGCTTGGAAGCGCCTTAGAGCAGATCGAAGAGCGGCTACGATCCCTCGGCCTGCGCGAACATATCGATGGCTTCCTGGTGCAGGAAATGGTTCGAGGCGGGAAGGAGGTAATCCTGGGGATGACGTTGGATCCTCACTACGGTCCCCTGCTGATGTTTGGTCTCGGAGGAGTGTTTGTGGAGACCATTAAGGACGTCGTCTTCCGCATTACCCCCATCACTGAACTGGAGTCCCGCGAGATGATTCGCCAGATTCGCGGTTATGCCTTGCTCGAAGGCGTGCGCGGAGAACCGTCGGTGGATTTCGGTCTTCTGGCGGAGTTGCTCCAGCGTCTGTCACAACTCATCAGCGATTTTGATGAGATCGTGGAACTGGATGTGAATCCGTTTCTGACCTCCGCGATTGCTCAAAACTCTAAAGCCCTCGACGCCCGCATCCGCCTGGCGATGGCTCCAAAATAATGACTCCAAAATGTTGATCGCTCTTTACATCACCGGTGCACTGATTGTTGGAACGGTTCTCGTCTGCCTCTACGCTTCGTTCTCAATCCGCTCTTCCCTTTTTGGAAAAATATACTGGCGAGGGCGTACCGATCGCCATCAGGTCGCTCTCACCTTCGACGACGGTCCTCATCCCCGGTTCACCCGGGAGATCCTGAAAATCCTCGACGACGAGAAGGTTCCGGCTACCTTCTTTCTTGTCGGAAAAAAGGTTGAGGCGTTTCCCGATGTCGCCCGGGAAATTCTGGCAGCCGATCACGAACTGGCCTTTCACGGATACACTCATCGCCCATTGTGGTTAAAGCCACGTCGCGTGTTACTCGATGAAATCGAGAGATCCCAGGCGGCCTTCCAGAAGGTTTGTTCCATGGAACCGCATCTTTTTCGACCGCCCTACGGAATCCGGGGACGACGGATCATGAAGCTCGCCACCAAGCGCGAATGGAAGACTATTTTCTGGACTCGGGCGGGTTGGGACTGGACCGACATTCCGGGGGAAGAAGTGGCACGCCGCGCGCTGAGGAGAGTCATGCCCGGAAACATTCTGCTCTTGCACGATAGCGATGGCCCGGCGCTGGAGGCCGATCGGCAGCGCACAGTCGATGCCCTGCGGATCATCATACGAGAGTTGAAGGATCGGGGCTTCTCTTTTGCGCGAGTCACGGAGATTTTGCCGGAGTAGTTGCCAGTGACCAGTGGCCAGTGACCAGTGGCCAGTGACCAGTGGCCAGTAACCAGTGGCCAGTGACCAGTGGCCAGTAACCAGTGGCCAGTGACCAGTGGCCAGTGGCCAGTGGCCAGTGACCAGTGACCAGTTGCCAGTGACCAGTTGATCTTAACCCACCAATCCCCTGCGTCGGTCACCTGTCCGGATTCCTCCACTTTCTTTCCTATTTCCGAAGGCAATCCAGCCTCAGGGTAAAAAATGGTTTTGAAAATCGTTCCGCAGATTGAAGGTGGAGTCTCTTCGGTGACAATTACAGTCGCAGGATTGAATTGCCGTGCCTGAATGGCGGTTTACCTGCGCGGGAGAGTACTTGCTGATAATTCCCGATTGACAACTGGGAACTGGTCACTGGCCACTGACAACTGGGAACTGGCAACTTCCTTCACCCCGCAAAATTGAACTGTTCACTCAAAACCTGCAGGTCTTTGGAGAGGAGAATGCGGGTAACAAAGGCGCGCCGCCGCCTTGTTGCTGATTCAAAGCGCAAGTCTTGAATTGTGACAAGGGTATCTTCCCCTCGCTTCGTCACGGTGTAGATCGGAAGCCGGGAAAAACCCAGAAATATCCTCGCGGTGCGCGTTTCCCGGGCTGCACGCAAAAATTCATTGTCATCCGGCTTATAGACAACTTTGGCCTTGTTCAGGGTCAGGGCTGAGAAGTTGGATCCCACCTCCAAGGTGAAATAGGCATGTTCTGTTTCGGCAACACCGGTCCAGACAAAAGGATTTGCGGGTTTGGGGTAGGCGCATAGAGTCATGGCATCTTCCCCCCGATAGGTAAAAGCCGAAAGTTTGGCCAGGGCGGAGCGGTGGTTCCAGTCCCTGACGGCCCATAATGCCACGATGAAAATCAGGGCGATGATGGCTCCTCCGCGTCCGCGAGCCTTGGCCCGTGCCCCGACTTCCTCTGAAATCAACCTGAACAAACTCGGCAGCACCAGACCACACGCCAGGACCGTCAGAATGAGGGGGTCAATAATAAACTCAATGTCCCATGACACCCAGCGATCGCTGAACGGCATGAAGGGTCTCACCCCATAGCTATTCGTAAAATCCAGGAGCAGGTGGCTCCATGTGCCCACGAGGCACACCATTGCGATTGTAGAAAAGGACGGCGGGGGAAGTGCCTCCGGCTGTCTTCTCCACGATCTTTTTTGCAGGAAGAAGATTGCCCCGGCAAACAGAAGGCCCAGTCCGGTCACCCCCGCCATCGAATGGGTAATGCCCCGATGATATTGTAGATAGGCCAGGTTTCCCCAGGCTCCAGTGACAATATCGATGTCGGGGAGATTTGCTGCGATCATCAGCGCCACCGAAGCATGGCGCATTTTTTGGTTGAGTCCGGCCCGCGAGAGGGCTGCTCCCACCAGGGTGTGCGTGAGGTTATCCATTGGCTAGAAGGACTCCTTAATAATCGACACAGGCCCGATCCTACAGAGGGGCGTCAAGTACCCATCCCAGAGTCTTTTGCGAAAGGCCTCCAAAATCTCTAACCGGCCCCGCCTATTGGCCATAACCCGATTTCAGATAGCGTCTTGATTTCGAGTGGCTGTCCTCGATGTCGGGGTATTCCAGCGTCTTCTGATAGGCCTCGACGGCTTCACCGCGACGCCCCGACATATCCAGAGTATTCCCCTTGAGCAGATAGAGCTGCGCCAGGAGGACTGGATTTCGAGCGCCCGATTTTTCAGCCCGATTCAGGCACGCCAAAGCATTGGTGTAATCCTGCTTGGCGAAATAGTTCCGCCCCAGGTTGTAATTCAACCAAGCCAGGGCTTCCGAGGCGGACTCGCTATGATCGGATGAAATCAGGCTTTCAACACTCTTGAAAACAGCAATCCCTTTATCCCAGCGACGAGACATGATGAAGTAATTCGACGCCCACATATAGAACACATGATTCTGAGGATACTCCTTCATGAGGGCCTGCAATAATCGCTCATAGTCGTCCCAGCGTTTCTCAGAAAAATAAACGCTCAGCAGGACCACTTTGGCCTCGGTTTGCGCGTATTCCCCCTTTTCCGAAGCCAGAAGCAGTTGTCGAATCCCCTCCTCCCTGTTTCCGCGAGCGCCGAGAAGCCATGCAAACGGCTTGATCACCGCGGGGAGGGCGCCCGTGAAATAATTGTAGGAGCCCAACCCGATGTAGGTGTCGTAGAAGTTGTTGTCAATGTCGTGCGCCATCATGACGTACTTGTGCCCTTTTTGGCCATTGCGGAGGGCTGAGTAATAACTGCGGGTCACCGTGGCGTCAAAGCGAGTCGCATTGCCATACGCGCTGGCGACGTAGGCCAGCGCAAGCTTGTCGCGGGGGTTCTTCTGGAGCCAGGACATCCCTTTTTCCAGAGCAGTTTTCGTCAGGGTGTCAAATTGGTCCTCAAGATTCTTGTTCTGCCGGTCCTCCACCGCCTGCCACCAGATCAGGGCCGCCTTGTAAACATATCCGGCCGGGTGTTCGGGATAGAGTTGAATTAATTCATCCCAGGCTTTGCCGGCTGCGGCATATTCAAGGTTGTAAGAGAGCGGAAGTCCATGGCGGATAATGGCATCGGCCTTGGCATCGCCGTAAAAATAGCCGGTTGTTTGGGGAAAACTCAGGGTCGCAACGGTGAGGCTGAGGAACAGGCTGAATGAAGCAATCGGGAGTTTGTGCGCCGCGCTGTTTTTCGGCATGCTGCTTTCAGAATCCCCCTCTATTGCGCCCCGTGCGCTGGGAACCGGTTGTGCTCTACAAACTTCGTCGAAGCTTGCGGCAGTCTAGAGGCGAGCCACTTGACTGTCAAGCACGATCCCCAGTTCCATGGTATGAGTCGACGTTATTATATTCGACGGGAACGGATTCTTGCGATCCTCCGTCATCGAATTCTAATATTCTCTCAGACAAGGAAAAAGGAGGCAGAGCCAGGGGGACATGCGGTACACCTTTGGTGCGGCAGGCCCTTCTTGTCCCAATGGCAAGATCGAATCCGGTCGGTTCGATTTCTCCATCGAGAGATCGGCCATCCCGGGTAGGACAGGATCTGCACCGGGCAGCATGCTATACTCCGAGCTTATCCTCCCGATGGGCTGCCGTGATGCGAGAAGACCGGATTGACCAGGAGCACTCCTGCGCGCCTCTCCCGCTCGCTTTCCAGGGAACGCGTCTTCGGTAAGAAGTATTGGAAGAGTTTCAAGGGAGACCATTACATGAACTCAGTGACTATAGCCCCAGCGAGCGAATCCGATCGCGAGTGGTGTGCGCAATTGATGGCGGGCACCGATCCCTGGATTACCCTCGGCAGGGGTTTGGAAGAGTGTCGAACCGTTTGCTGTCACGCGGAATACCTGCTCTTTGTTGCACGGGCCGGGCCCGAGCGGTGCGGATTTGTTCTCCTCCATCCCCGGGGCTTGGCGAGTTCTCCTTATATCGCTTCCATTGCAACGGCCGGAGAATTTCGCGGGAAGGGAATAGGGAGCCGGCTGCTGGCCTTCGCCGAAAGCTTCGTTCAGCCGCGAGCAAGACACATTTTTCTGTGTGTTTCGTCATTCAACACGCGTGCAAGAGCGTTGTATGAACGGCAAGGTTACACGGTGGTAGGAGAGTTGAAGGACTACGCCCTCCAAGGCGCCTCTGAACTCATCATGGACAAGGTGCTGGAGAAGTCATGACCCGCCGACCCTGGATGCTGGTGTCCCTATTGTCCGCCACGGCGACGGCCAGCTACCTCTGCCGGGTCAATATTTCCGTGACCGGCGCCCTGCTCATGAACGAGTTTTCCCTCTCGCAAATTCAGATGGGCCGGATCTTCAGCGCATTCCTGCTGGGGTACGCGTTGATGCAAATCCCGGGAGGACTCTTAGCGGATCGATGGGGGGCCCCGCGTGTGCTTGCGGGATCGGCCCTCTGGTGGGTCGCGGGCACGGCCCTGCTGTCAGCCGCCGGCTGGGGGCCGTTCAGAGGGAGTGGGGCGGAAGTCATCACGGCCATGCTGGTGTTACGGTTTATCATTGGCGTGGGGGAAGCACCCACCTTTCCCGCGGCGGCGCAAGGAGTCGCTCACTGGATCCCGATGGAAAATCAAGGCCGCGCCAATGGTATTGTGATAGCGGCCATCGGGCTGGGTTCGGCTCTGGCCCCTCCTGCATTGACGGCGATCATGTTGCGCTGGGGATGGCGACTGGCGTTGCTGGCCTCTGCATTGCCCGCCCTGCTTGTCGCTGTGGCCTGGCGGCGTGTACGAGAACCAGAATTTTCGGATCTCGCCCTCCCCTTCCGTAGATCTTCACATCGGCCGCACGGCTCCTTGCGGTCTACCAGTTTTATCCTCCTGACGCTGAGCTACACGCTGCAAGGGTATGTGGGTTATATCTTTGTGTTCTGGTTCTATCTATACCTCGTGCAGGTCCGCCACTTCGACCTACTTCGCAGTGCCGCATTGAGTAGCTTGCCTTGGATCCTCTCCATCCTCTCTATCCCGATCGGAGGGCTGATCTCTGACCGCCTGGTGGCGGGCACGCTGGGCCTTCGATGGGGGCGTCGGGCCGTTCCCCTTTTCGGGCTTACCTTCGCCGGGATCTTTCTTGCCCTGGGGGCGCGGACTGTCAACGCCTACCTTGCCGCTGTGAGTCTGGCCTTCGCGACGGCGCTGGTTCTGAGTGTGGAAGGGCCGTTCTGGGCCACCATGATGGAGATTGCCGGCAGGAGAAGTGGGACCGCAGGGGGGGTGATGAACATGGGGAGCAATGTGGGAGGGCTGATTTCTCCGGCGTTGACCCCAATTCTCGCGAATCGAATGGGGTGGGAGAACGCCCTTTATGTCGCCGCCGCGCTCTCCGTGCTGGGGGCGCTGTTGTGGTTCGGCATCTCTCCCGCGGCCGCCCGCAGCGTTCAGTCCGAGGCTTCCCCCCTGCCGGCCGCTTCCGAGATCCAACCTTAAAATATTCTCCCGGTCATCTTCAATTTTTTGACTCACGCTTCACGAGTCTCTGATAGCCCGGTTTGATAATGTCGTAGATGAGCCGGCACCTCGCGTTGTAAGGGATGAAGGCGCTCTTCATGGAGTTGATCGTGATCTTTTCAAGATCATGAAGGCCCAGGCCAAAGTGCTTGACCGCGGCGGAGAATTCTTTGGTCATGGTGGTATTACTCATCAAACGGTTATCTGTATTCAGGGTGACCCGGAACTTTTCTTTGAAGTAAATTCCGAATGGATGCGCCTGGAGGGAAGGCACGGCACCGGTGTGCACATTGCTGGACAAGCAGATTTCCAATGGAATTCGCTTATCCAGGACATACTGGGCCAGGGTGCCGAGTTTGACCACTCGACCATCGGTAAGGGCCATGTCTTCTACGAGGCGGGTGGCGTGTCCGATCCGGTGCGCGCCGCACCATTGTATCGCCTGCCAGATGGACTCCTTTCCGAAGGCTTCGCCGGCATGAATTGTGATACTGAAGTTCTCGCGCTGGACGTAATGAAACGCATCGACATGTCGCTTGGGTGGATATCCGCCCTCCTCACCCGCCAGATCGAACCCGACCACTCCGCGGTCGCGGAAGTCGACGGCCAGCTCCGCCATCTCAAGGGATAACTTCATGTTCCGCATCCCGCAAATGATCAGTCCGAACGCGACTCTGAAATCGCGCTTTCCCTTTTCCAGACCCCGAAGCACAGCACTGACGACTTCCTCCCAATGCAACCCGCCGGCCGTATGAAACATCGGGGCAAAACGCGTTTCGACATAAATGACCCCGTCTTGGTGCATGTCTTCCATCATCTCGTACGCCACACGTTCCAGGGCCTCCTCGGTTTGCATCACCGCGATGGTGTGTTTGAAGCCTTCGAGATACAGCGGAAGGCTCCCCCGATTCGCTCCCCTGAAGAACCAATCAGCTAACTCACCGGGCTGGAACGTCGGCAACCCCTCGTAGTGCTTCTGACGTGCGATCTCAATAATAGTTTGGGGTCTTAAGCCGCCATCGAGGTGATCGTGCAAAAGCACTTTCGGGGCGGCTCGAAGAAGGGTGTCGGTCAGCTTCATTGGGGTCCTCAATTCGAGAGAGTTTCGCGTGGAAGGATACGCCGGTCTCGCGCTCAACTCAAGCCGTTGTCCTTCTCCCCTCTTAAAGGGCGGTCTCGCCGAGACTTGCCCCGGTGCGCTGGATCACCAACTCATCTGATGGGTTGATGGGGGCTTTGCGCCAGGAAGTAAGGAACTCCTCGTTGGATAATTTGGAAAGTGTGAAGATTTTGTGATGATTTAGTTCTAAAAAGAGAGTGTCTCGGTGCTCATCCGCCGAGGGTGGTGTGCGATTCCAGTCGTTCTGCTCTCGCGGGGCCATGAGGCCGTATCGTCCAAAGGGTGGAAGCCCATTCTCGAGAACATCACGAAAAGGAATCGATAAGCAGAGGAGAGGAACACGAGGACATGACAACCACAAGCCTTCGCTCCCCGCTGACCGAGCCGGTCCTAGCCAAGAGCAATTCCCTCAAGCAGCGGATCCTGATCGTCGACGATGATCTCTCGATTCGCTTGCTGCTCCGCGCCAGGCTGCAGGCGGCAGGATTCGAAATCCAGGAAGCGTGTGATGCCCGAGAGGCGCTGACAGTTCTGGCGACGAATTCATTCGATCTCGCGCTCTTAGACGTTCGCATGCCCGGCATGAGCGGTCTCGAATTGCTTCCACAGATCATCAAGAACTACGGCCAGACCGGGGTCGTCATGCTCACGGCGTGCGACGACGTCTCTCTGGCTGTGCAGGCGATGCAACTCGGAGCCGTCGACTACATCCTCAAGTCTTTCCTATCGAATGACATTGTGGCCCGGGTGCGAAGGGCCCAGGAGCAGCACACCCAGAGACTGAATCAAGAACAGTATGTCCAGCAGATGGAGGAAATTCTGAAAGAACAGACGACGGAACTGCGCCACGCCTTCCGGAGCCTGCAGGATGCCTCGGACATCGCCCTCGAAGCACTGGTTACCGCCCTGGATGCGCGGGAGCACGAAACACAGGCCCATTCGAAGCGCGTGGGAGAATACACCATTCACCTCGCTCGGATTATGGGTATTGACCCCCACTTGTTGAGCGACATCGGTCGCGGCGCCATGCTGCACGATATCGGCAAGATTGGGGTCGCAGACAGCATTCTGCTCCGGCCCTCAAAGTTGACCGATGAGAACTGGACGGAGATGCGAAAACACCCGCAAATCGGCTGCTGGATTCTAAGGGGAATTGACGGACTTAAATTTGCCTCTGAAATCGTACTCGCGCACCACGAGAGATATGACGGAACAGGCTATCCGAGAGGCCTTAAGGGGGAAACCATCCCTTTAGGCGCTCGCATTTTCTCAGTGGTGGACTGCCTCGATGCCATGATCACCGATCGACCCTACCGCGCTGCCACCAACTACGAAGCCGCCAAAGAGGAAATCATCCGCTGCTCAGGCACCCAGTTTGATCCCGCAGTCGTGAAACACTTCCTGGAAGTTCCTTTCGACCATTGGGAGGAAGTGCGGGAACGTACGTTACTGAATAACAAGAACCTCAACAACCCTTCCCTTTTACTACCCAATTCAGCGGGTCTTAAGTTTACGCATTGAGGTTGACCCGGCCCGCTCCGGTTTCTGTTGAGATGAGCGGGGGCCTTGCCTGCTCCTCATGACCCGAGATTCAAGGAAATCTTCTGCCCGTCAAGGGTGAACTCAAGCTGATAAGCGGCTTTCGACTTCCTTCCGGCCACCGGAAAGTACAGATAGCCGGCCGCGGGTTTCGAGATTTCCCCCTCATGCAAGCCTTTGTCGGTGAGTTCCGCTTCCATGGTCTTGCGGTCCGCGTCGGTGTTCGCTCCGGGACCGGATCGGCCGACGCCGACTCCCACGCCCGCTACCGTCCTCACCCCCCCGCCCCGCGTCCTGCCATCATAGGGATCGTAAGTCGGAGGACCGGATTCGTATCCAATCCCCACCGTGGGGTATAACGTCACATCTTTTCCCGTTGAATTGGTCTTCTGCAGGATCTTGGCAATCTCCGCCGGGCCAGCGGGTCTCGACACCAATTTGCCAGAACGGAGAATGAACTGATTGAGGGCAATGTTCGGCTTCGCTCCAGTGACCGGAAAGAGACCCACCTCGACAACAATATATCCACGGTTGAGGTCAGTGACGAACGTGTGCCTCACCTGATCCTTGGCCATCAGAGCCGCCCCGACTGAAATCTCCTTCTGAATGGCATGGTTGGCATAATCGCCGGCGGTTGAGCGTGGCTCGATACCCTGACGGTCCTGGGCGACAACCACCAGGGAAAGGGATAAAAGAAGCATCAGACATTGAACCCACTTCATGGCCTTGCCTCCTTTTCTTGTTCTGCCAGCGCCGCTTTGACTCGAATCGTTTTCCCGGTCAGCACGTAAATTCGTTGTTGAAGAATCACACCCTTCTCTGTTCGAATCTCCAACTCATAGACGCCGGGCGCAAGCCAAAAACTTTTCAGATGTCCCGCGATTCCAGCAAAGGCGCTATTCAAATAGACTTCGGCGGTCTTGGCGTTTGTTTGTAGTCTGACCTCCCCACCTTGCCCGGGCAAGAAGTACCCAGGGTGATAGGCAGGATAGAAAGACGGGTAAACCCAATAGGACGGCCAGAACCCATAATAAAAAGGATCCCAGAAGTATGGAGAACAACTGTAGGGGAAAGGACAGCCGGCAGAATACGAATAGAAGGCTCCGAGCGATATGCTGCCGACCTTCACTCCGTGCTCGGGAATCACTTCGACCCCGGTTGCTTCCTTCCCTGAGGCCGGCCATACCTGTTCGTCAGCTGCCCGGACCAAAGAGGGAACAATACATGAACCGCCAAGGAGAAGAACCAGCAGAATTCTCGCGACGTGCATTTGTCTTTTCCGCATGCGAGCCTCCCGGGGTTAGTGTTTGACGGCGAAACCAAGCAAGCGTTTGAGGAACCTTCACAACCCCTACGTTCATCGATGTCATTATATTCCAAAGAGTTGCCAGGGGGCGGGTATAATTTTCGACATTTAGGGCTGGGTCCGCGCCTACATCCTCTTTGAAGCTTGTGAAGCTCCCGGCCGCAGTGAAACAACTTTTGCCCAATGGCATGCGATGGTCCTTCTTATTTTCCACCTCCTCCCAAAAGGGCTGATGACACTGCCTTGCTCAATCTGGTAAGCTCTTCTGCGGGACTTAGTCCGGCCAAGAGCGGAGAATCAATCCATGAGGCAAAAAATAACATTAATTGTGATGCTGTTGGTATTCGCCTTACCTGCCGCAGGGTGGTCCCAGGAGAAACAGAATGAGCGGCCGCCAAGTGGGCCCAAACTTGTCGTGGATTCGGTGACTCATGATTTTGGGGTTGTCAGGCCGGGTACGCCGCTCAGGTATTCCTTTGCGATAAAAAACCAAGGGACCGCGGACCTGATTATCAGGTCCGTGAGCCCAGGCTGAGGGTGTACTGCAAGCGACTTTGATAGAGTCGTCCCTCCTGGCAAGGAGGGCAAAATCACATTGAGCGTCGAGCATACGGAAGGCTATCGCGGGGAGATTCTAAAAGGAGCCAGCGTGGCGACCAACGATTCCACTTTTCCCAATTTTGGCCTGTTCATGCGGGCACAGTTCGAAGAGGAAAAGAAATCCGCGGAGTCCCCTCCGCGCTGAGCGGCGACGTGACGGCGTGCCCCCCTCGTGATGGCTTTTCCTGGTTCGGGAGGGATTCTGGATGGATTTTCGAGCCCCATTGCATCAGCTCATTTTGATCTGTCCCGGAGCGTATATTGGAGGCGTTCCCTTTCACACTGAGGCGTGGAAGCTAACCGGCCAATCGCGATGAAGATATAATGTTCTATGAAGTCGGGTCTCGACACATGCTAGAACTACGCCCTGATCAAAAGAAATCTTTCAAACCGCCATCGAGGAGATGCTGATTGGAAGCCTCAATGACTACCACGGCATTCACGCTGGATGGCTTCCGGATCACGAAGACGCTGGGGGTGGTCCGGGGAATCACGGTCCGGTCAAGGTCCATTTTCGGGACGATAGGGGGCTCCCTGCAGACGCTCTTCGGGGGCAATATCACCCTCTTCACCGAGTTGTGTGAGAAGACGCGGGCCGAAGCTTTTGACATGATGGTCTCCCACGCGGAACAACTCGGCGCCAATGCCGTGGTTGGGATACGGTACGATGCCACCGAAATGCTGCAAGGCGTGACCGAGGTGTTGTGTTATGGAACAGCCGTTACCGTGCGGCCCGAATAGTAGTAACGATTTTAATCGTTATTGTGACCATTGCTTGGATCCCGGCACCTCATCAAGATCGTGAGGACCGGGAGAGGAGGCGGCGATCATGAAACTGTTAAAATCATTTCTCTTCATTATCCTCTCGATAGTGCTCTCTGTTTCAGTTCTGAATGGGAAGGCGGAATTTACCAAGAAGGAGGGCAAGCCCTGCAATTATTGTCATACCAAGGGCCGGGAATTGAATGAGGTGGGCAGATGCTATGAGAAAACCAAGAATCTGGCAGACTGTAAGACTCCGGAGCCCAAACCAATAAAGGAACCCAAGCCCAGCTAACCGGATGACGAGCCCAGTTGTGAGCATGATATCCTCTGCCGAATGCCCGGCATGAGGCGAGAGTGGAATCTGACCTGTGGAAGGTGACCCTGGGAGACCATGATGGACAAAAAGAGATTGCTCGTTGTTGACGAAGAGCCACAAATCGTAGAGTCCCTGCTGAAGACCTTCGCTCCGCAATACGAGGTGTTGGTCGCGAGATCCGGAGAGGAGGCCATCCGCAGGGCCGTCCTCGACCACCCGAACTGCATCCTGCTCGATGTCATGATGCCTCAACTGGGTGGTTTCATGTTATGCGAGATCCTCAAATCCGTTAAGCAGACGAAGTTGATTCCCATCCTATTCATGGGAACAAAGCCCCGACATGAGGTGTGGGCTACTGCCCAGGAATTGGGCGCGCTGGACTACCTGGAAAAACCCTTTACCATTGCGAAGATCTCCGATGCCGTGACCTGTGCCATGCAGGTGGCTCCGGTCGAACGCCGCAGGAGTCCTCGGGTCAACATGAGGGTGCCTATAACGATTCGAGGGAAGGACCTTCACGGGAACAAAATTGAAGTGGCGGCGGAGACCGTGGACGTCACCCGATACGGCGCCCTGATGAGGTTGCCGATTCAGATCGCAGTCGGCGAGGAGGTGGAAATCTGCCAGGCGTATCTGCCCGAATCGGGTGATGTCGCCGTTCGCACGATGGCCCGCATTGCCTGGACTGACGAGGAGGGGGTCATTGGTCCGTTTTGGCATGGTCTCGAGTTTCTGGATCCCTCTTCGCAATGGACCGAATCCAGATAGGCGTCGGGGTCAATGACCCCGGGACCGGGGAAACGGACCCTTCCGGTTTCTGGGAACAGGTCGGTGTCCTTTTTTCTCCACGATCTTGTGACAGGCGGGCTCGAACCGAACCGGAGATTGCTTCCCCGTGGGGACCCGGGGAAACAGCCGGAGACGCCTCCGTACGATAATGACGCTCGATGAAACACTTGTTTCGGTGTGGCGACAGTCGCTCGACGAGAAGAAACCCGCAGTCTCGCTGGAGAAGGATTCCAACCCGGTCAGAATGTTTCGTTCAAAAAAACTCCGGAGCGTCGAGTTCAATTTTGGGCCGTTTCAGCTTGTCGGCATCGAACAAAACCCCGCCACAGGATCCCGCTGGGCGGAACTCGCCCGGGCCGGAAACCGGATCATGCAGTTTCGATGTCAAGGCCGCTATGTGGCCAATGTATGCGAAGGCAAGGTGTTTCGTTATCCGGCCTGGAAGGGCTTGAAACTCCCTGAGTGACCAACCCACTCGGCCCCGATCCCGCGCCCCTGCCGACAAATCCCCAACAATTTCATCCCGGAGCCAACGCTGACCTTTTGTCCCAGAAATCCGTTTCCAGGGCATATGCAGATCCCCGCTTCAAGGACGCCTTAGGCGGTTCCAATCCTCTGGTTGGATCTTGCCACAAACCTCGTCTTGTGAGATGATTCACATGCTTTCGATCTATGATTTACTGGCGGGTTGCACGGTTCAACTCAATGGGGGGTGCCCCATCCCAATGGGTCTCTTCCCTTTCGTTGGTTCACATCACTCCCTTAACTGATTTCTTTCCTTGATTCCTTCTTAAGTTCAATGGTTTCCAACAATGGCATCTCGGACATGCACATGGAGGCAAACTTATGCGACCGTGGAAAATTTTGATGGGTCTAATTCTATTGTGTGGAGTGTCATTCGGTCAGAACTTCTCGCCGCAAAGGGATATTGTGTTTGGACAGGTGGCCGCGGGCGGGGACTACGAAACGGTCATCACGCTGACCAATCGGGGGACGCAGACCTACGATGGAACCATGAAGTTCTATCAAGGAGAGGGCAAGAATTGGAATCCCGCTGTGAATGGAACGCCAATCACTGACGGGAAGATACCGGTGTCGATCGCTGCAGGTGCCACAGTCACCTATCATGTGACTGGCTCCAGCCTTTCAGCCGGGTTTGCATGCATCATGGCGTCCGGGCAGGCTCAAACTAACTTTGTCGAAGGAAACCTCACCTACTTGATTCGATCGGGAGCCACTCTAATGGACAGCGTCGGGGTTTCGCCTTCCACGGAGTTCTACCTGTCGGCCATTCCATTTGAAGACTTCTCTTCGATTGCGCTTGCCCTTGCAAACGGAGACAACACAAACAAGACGGCAAGGGTGACTTTGACATTGTACTCAGAGACTAATGCAAACTTGGGTTCGAAGGATCTGTCCCTCGGGCCGTCCTGGCATACGCCTCAGTTCTTGTCCGAGTTCTTTAAGAATGTGCAGTTAACCAAAGGGCGTATTGAGATAGTGTCCGACATTCCGATTTTCGGGACTGCCCTGACTCTGTTGTCCGGCCAATTCTCTTCCCTCCCCCTGCTGCCGTCTCAGCGCGCCTATACCTTTTCGGCCAACGCTCCGGGCGGAGAAAACTTTGCTGGCGATGCGAGCATTTGGGCTGAAGGCCCCTTCGTCAAGGGCTATATACGCGTAACCAATTACAACGGAGCGTCCATGACCGCGGCGCCCTATCTCCTCTACGGGCGCCTTGTTAACGGGACGTTGATGTTATTCACCTGGGCGAATACGGCCCCCTACGTCTACCAAGAGGGGACGATGTATCTGAAGATCGATAATTTCTCTTTTGCCACTAATTCCTACACGGCTGACTGGATTGCGACCTCAGTCCCTGACGTGCAAAGCGATCGGGGGCGGATTACACTGACTCGGGTGCACTGAAACGCGTTGTGGCGGATGTCGAGATGCCATCGCAGGCATGCATCGACCCCATGCCTGCGGCCCCCGGGTCAAAGCGGCCCCCCCTAGCCTCTTGCTTACCGCCGTCGTGACGAATTCATTCGTCATCCTTATCGGGATAGTACGCATAGGAAAGGCTGCTGGATGCCAGGCCGCCGAGAATTCTAGACCAATTGAAAGCGCGTCCGCCCTTGTCTGACCGAGTAACAAAGAGGCGCGTGATGGAGTAGCCCAGTCGGTTCGAGGGCGATCCCTCAGCCTTGCGGAAGTAGCGAGGGTCTTGGTGAAGGAGGCAAGGATCACTCCAGAAATCCGGGGTATCGTCTCAAAAGCAAATCATGTCGTTGTGGTGTTCTAAAGCTTTCAGCTTTCGGAATAGCCCTCCAGGCACACTATCCCCCCGCAGGCCTGCATGACAAATGCCCTCGGGCAGCAGATCTTCCGTCTTACTTGGCAGCAGTCTTCTTGGGCATGACGGTCACCGTCACCGGTGCCTGCAGCGTGAAGTCAAGTGCTGTCTCCGAGGGCACCTTCACCTGCTTACCGCGAGTCGCCAATTGGACTCCTGTTGCGGTGCCGCCCCCAACAGCTGCCCCAATAGCCGCGCCTTTGCCGCCGCCCGCAATCGCACCCACCGCTGTCCCGACGGCCGCGCCGATCCCCACTCTCGTGGCGGTTTGCTTTCCACGCCCCTCACCCTTCGACTGGTATGAACTGCTCACCATCGGATAGGTCTCGCCATGAAGCTCCATCTTAAGGAGCTGCAACTCGAGTTCGCTCGAGCCGCTGATATGTCCCGCCGTCTTTACGTTGGCCAATTTTACAAAAATGGTGGTGTTTCTTGGAACCACCGTGTGACCCTTTAATGAAATTGGAGCATCCGTTGACGCCCGGAACACCTCTCCCGCCTGATTCCTGGAGGAGTCGATTGAATCGACCATCCGGATTGACATACGCGTCCCCGACGGGATCTCATAATGCACGGGCTGAGGCTCTGGCGGTGGAGCAGGAGCAGTAGCAGGAGCAGGAGCTGAAGATGTTGCGTTCGCTGGCGCTGGAGACGTCGCGGCTGATGAGGCCGCAGATTCTCTCCTCGCTGGAGCGGCCGGTTTGGCCGCCGCACCCGGTGAACTTGGAGATTCGGGCTGAGCTTCTGCCTGGGCCATCTGCCCTCCAGCAACCCTAATCTGATCGTTCACTTTCCTTACACCGGGGGCAGCACTGGCAAGTTTGAACGCTTTCAACTGAACATCGGCACTGGGAACCTCGCCGCTTAGCGTTACCTCCCCATCCTTTACGACAACATCAATGTTGGCTGCCTTCAGGTCCGGATCGGAGAACATTTTTGACTTGATATCGGTGGCAATGGTCTTATCGCTGTTCAACATGGAGCACTCTGCGACGATCAATGTCGACGCGATGAGAACCAAAACTAACAAAATCCTGTTTCTTCGCATCGTTCCCTCCTGTTGTTGGATGGCCGAGTCCCTATTACCCCACATGTCCGGAGGATCCGGCGTTTAAGCTGGTCCTCGTGATTTTCCCTCCTGCCTCGGAGGCTCTTTACTATGGTTCCTGATAGTGTCTCTCCAACTATGGATGAGATACCAGCAAAAAAAGATGGAGAGTAATGAAATGAGCCGGATATCCTGCCGCGGATTCGTCCTGGATTCCACTGCCATCTCCCCTCAAATCAAACTCCCTCCTACCCCGGGTTAAGGTTTCAGAGGCTCAACCCCCGAAGGCTGTGAAACGTGGTGTGCCGCCTCGAGCAGCCTCAGAATATAATTCTTGAACTTACGAGGTCGGCAATAATAGAATCTGAGGGAGGCCAACCACTGTTTGTCATTGTTACTGGACCTCATCCGACGTATTGACTCCTGAGTCCCTGGCCCTGAAATAACGGGCCGACCTCAGGCGGGAAAGCAAGGAGGCGCCCATGTCAAAACGCCGGAAATAGCATGCCTTCCTTCTTACCTTCGACGTGTTCGCCGGATGCCCTTGATGCGTCCGGCAACCGTACGCCTCCAAATCCGTTATGCCGGTTCAAAGTGGGCAGCAAGCGTAGGGTGACTTTAAAGGTTCGCGACTGAGTATTACGGTTCCATCCGTACACCGCTTGTTGCGCCTGGAACACAGCAGGCCGTGACATAGGTCATTTCGATTTGTCGCTCCCACAAATAACGTTGGTGTTGTGAGTCGCTGGAAGCAGGCGAGAAGAGTGGACCAACAGCGCTATAAAGTTCGAGTTGCAGAACCCGGGTACTGGCGAGAACAGATCAAGTGCCAGTATGCTTGTCCTGTGCATACGGATGCCCGGGGATACGTTCGAGCTATCGCGGCCGGCGACTATGAAAAAGCCTACCTGATTGCCCGCGGGCCGAATCCGTTGGCCTCGCTCTGTGGGCGCATCTGTGGTGCTCCATGCGAAGCAGCTTGTCGCCGGGGCACCATCGATCAGCCGATTTCCATCCGCGCCCTCAAAGGCTTCGTCTGCGAGAAGTTCGGGTGTGATTCCCGCCGTGATCCCGGCAGTGAACTATTCCCCTACCTGAAGGAGAAGAACGAAACTCGCCAGTGTGACGATATCGACGAGCTCAGCCACTTGCTCGATTTTATCGGCAAATCCGATTTCCCCAAGCCCGAAGGAGAACGAATCGCGATCATCGGGTCGGGACCGGCGGGCTTGGCAGCCGGACACGATCTTGCCCTGATGGGCTTCCGTCCTACGGTCTTTGAAATGGATCCGCAACCGGCGGGCATGCTTTACACCGGAGTCCCTGGCTACCGCCTGCCGCGTGAACTCATCCGCGCGGAGGTCAAAGTGATCCAGTCCCTGGGTGCCGACATCCGTTGCAGCACTCAGGTCGGCAAAGACATCAGCTTTCCGGAGCTTCGGCGTGAGTTTGCCGCGATCATCATCGCCTGCGGCGCCAAACGGTCGCGACTGCTGCCTATTCCCAACGCCGATGCAATCGGGGTGATGGGCGGGGTTGATTTCCTGCGCGACGTTTCACTAGGCAAAAAGGTGGAACTCGGCCAGCGCGTGGTCGTCATTGGAGGCGGCAACGTCGCTTATGACGTCGCCCGCACGGTGCTGCGCCAGGAAGAATACGACGTGTCACGCACGGCCGCTCGAATGACCGGGGTCCGGCAAGTCAACCTGGTCTGCCTCGAGTCGCTTGAGGAGATGCCTGCAGACACCGTCGAAATTCTTGAAGGCCAGGAAGAGGGTGTAACGCGTCACAACAGTTGGGGGCCCCGTGAGGTCCTGGTGCACGAGAGGGACGGCCAGAAGTTCGTGCGTGGCGTGAAGTTCGCGCGTTGTACCCGGGTATACGACGAGAACAAGCGATTTGCCCCTAAGTTTGATGAGTCCGTCACCATCGAGATCGAGGGAGATACGGTCCTGCTTTCCGTCGGGCAGTCGGCCGATCTGAGCTTCATCGATCCGCAGAGCGATGGGATCGAGATGCGCTCGCCGCAACAGATTGTCAATGACCCCGAGACCGGCACGACTTCCGCACCGGGAGTTTTCATTGCCGGGGACATCGCTTATGGGCCGCGGCTGATGATCCACGCCATTGCCAGCGGGAAGCAGGCAGCGCGTTCGGTTTATCGTTTCCTGCAAGGCAGTGAAATAGCTCCCGAGGAGGTGCAGTTCCATTTCCCCATCGAGCGCTATCACCGGGAGAAACACTATGAGGGCCGCTCGCGTCTGCACATTCCGACCCTTTCTCCGGAAGAACGTCTGAAGAGCCCGGGCGCCTTGGTCGAGATTGGCTACAACGAAAAGCAGGCGCAGGCGGAAGCTGGACGGTGCCTCGACTGCGGCATCAACACTATCTTTGATGGTGAGCGCTGCATTTTATGCGGCGGCTGCGTCGATGTTTGTCCGACCGTGTGCCTGAAACTGGTGAGCTTCGATCGGCTGGCAGTTTCGCCTGAACTCGAAACGGCAACGCGCGAATTAGACCTCAATCCCTCCGACCTCTCAGCCATTCTGAAAGACGAGGACCGCTGCATCCGGTGTGGTCTGTGCGCCGAACGTTGTCCCACTGCCGCTATCACCATGGAACAGTTCAGTTTCGCCAAGGAGTGGAAACCATGTCCCGTCTAGATCCGCCCCGAATCAATCGGCGGAGTTTTCTGAGTCTCGCGTCGATGGGAAGTTTCTTTGCCGCGCTGGGCACAGCGGCGGCCGGAATGTTCCGTCTGCCCAACCCCGCGGTGTTGCCGGGCCCGGTTCGCCGTTTCAAGCTCGGCCCGCCGGAGCAGTTTGCTGCCGGAAGTGAGACTGCCCTCGCCGAGCAGGGTCTCGTGCTGTTCCGCGACGACGAAGGGTTCTATGCGATTTCGAGCACCTGTACGCACCTGGGCTGCACCGTGGCGCGGTCCCAGGATGGGTTCGCCTGCCCCTGCCATGGCTCGCGTTTCGACAGTAAAGGCAGCGTCATCGGTGGACCCGCGCCACGTCCGCTGCCCTGGCTCGAGGTCAGCCGCGCCGCCAACGGTGACTTGATCGTGAATGCAGACTCTGAGGTTCCGGAGGGCACGCGTTACCGCGTGTAGGAGCGAAACCATGGAAGAAACGGCCACTCAGGAATTTCTGAATAACCTGCGGACGCTTCCCCAAAGCGTGAAAGATGCCTGCTTCCGCTTGGGGAAGACGCCCGAATCGGAGCGGGAGGAGTCGCAGGCCACATTCCACAACCTCTTTCTGCATATCCACAGCGTCCGCGTTCACCTGCGCACCCTCAGCCCCACGCTCACCTTCGGACTCGGGTTAATGGCAACCGCGAGTTTCGTGATCACCCTCATCACGGGTGTCCTGTTAATGGTGTACTACAAACCTTCGACCGACTTGGCCTACCAGTCAATCAAAGACATCCACTTTGCGGTCTTCACCGGACGCTTCATTCGCAATATTCATCGCTGGGCCGCCCAGTTCATGGTGGTGGCGGTCTTGCTGCACATGGCGCGGGTGTTCTTCACGGCAAGCTACAAGAAGCCGCGCGAGTTCAACTGGCTGGTCGGACTGGGACTGCTGGTCATCACCCTGGCTCTCAGCTTCACCGGGTACCTGCTTCCCTGGGACCAGCTGGCCTACTGGGCCATCACCATCGGTTCCAATATTGCCAACTCGCCGCGTGAACTCACGGACGCCATCGGCATCACAAAATTCTTCGATCCCGGAGGCTTCCAGAAACGCCTGCTGCTCGGGGCGAACTATGTCGGCCAGGATGCACTGATTCGTTTTTATGTCTTGCATGTCTTTGTGCTTCCCTTGGCGCTCGTGACCCTGCTCGGCGTCCACTTCTGGCGCATTCGAAAGGATGGGGGCTTGGCCAAACCCGAAGATCCCATGGGAGGACTCGCCGAATGGGGCGGAGAACGTCGACCCGTTTTTCAGCCCCTGGCCACGAAAACCTATGGCCTCATGGCACTGGTGAAGGGCCAGCGGCCGCCGGTAAACCGTGGCCCCGAAAACACGGTGATGAGTTGGCCGCGACTCTTTTGGGCGGAGCTTTCGGTCTTCATGGTCACCGTGGCCACGACACTCATCCTGGCATTTTACTCCGACGCGCCGTTGAAGGAACTTGCTAACGCCGCGATCCCGGAGAATCCGGCCAAGGCGCCCTGGTACTTCCTCGGAATTCAGGAGCTGGTCTCGTACTCGGCCTTTACGGGCGGTCTGTTGATTCCAGTCATCGTCGTCGTCGGACTGGCGCTGATTCCATTTCTGGACCGTCGTCCGGGAGGTGAAGGAACGTGGTTCGGGACCAGGAGCGAACGGTCCGTGTTCTGGCAATCCTTTCTCTTTGCTCTGGCCGTGACAGCCGGCATGCTTGCATTTACCGTGAATTACGGTTGGTTGCGCAACTGGTTCCCCAACATTCACCAGCTGTGGATCATTGTGATCAACCCCGGCTCTCTGCTCGTCGTGATTTTTGCCGCCTGGTCAATCCTCATCCTGAAGCGCAAGAACTCAGTGCGCCTCGCGGCTGTCTCTCTGTTCACCTGTTTCCTGGTCGGTTTCATTTTGCTGACGTATTTTGCGACGGTCCATCGCGGACCCAATTGGCACTTCTATTGGTGGCCCTCGCAGTGGCCAATACACTAGGGAGGAGAGAATGCGATGAACGATCCCTCACGGTTTTATCGCTGGCTCCTGCTGGTGGCCAGCCTCGTCACCATCGCCTACCTGGTGGGTGCGGCAGTTCACGAGAACTACCTGGCCCAATGGAAGACCGTGCAGCGCCAGTATCGCGACCTACTTCGGGAGAAGGCCACCGATGAGCGAGGCCGCGAATTGGTGGCCAAGTTCCGGATCGAGATGAAGCAGGTCAGCATTCCTGCGCTGGGCGCCGTGGATCGTTGCGTCACCTGCCACAATGGAATTGACGACCCACGTATGACTAACGCCGCACTTCCCCACCGGGCCCATCCCGGCCACCTTCTCGACAAGCATCCCGTGGACCGGTTTGGTTGCACGGTGTGTCACCATGGGCAGGGCGCGGCCCTGACATTCCAGGAGGCGAAGGCCGAAGACGTCTACTGGGACTATCCGCTGTTGCCGCCCGAGATGACCGAGGCCACCTGCGTCACCTGCCACGACGCCGAAAAGCTGCCCTCCGATCAAATCCCGATGTTGACCCTGGGCTTCGAGCTATACAAGGAGAAGAGCTGCGGCTCTTGCCACAAGCTCGGCGGGCGCGGTGGCACGCTCGGTCCCGCCCTCGACAACGAGGGCGCAAAGACCCGGCACCAACTCATCATGACCAACTTGAAGCCGCCCTACACCTCGTGGAACTGGCAAACGGTACACTTTCGCGACCCGGGCAGCGTGGTTCTAGACAGCCAGATGCGCAACCCAACCGTGACCCGCGGGGAGGCGCTTGCGCTCACAGTCCTGATGCTCTCAGAGTGGAAGCGCGACGTCCCTGAGAGTTATCTCGCGCCTGACAAAATCGAGCAGAAGTATCGCGCCCTCCATCCCGTTCCTCTAACGGGGGAGCAGGTCTATAAACAGTACTGCACGGCGTGCCACGGGGATGGCACTTATTCCCGCTGGGACAAGAAATTCGGGCGCTTCGTACCTGCAGTGCGCGGGGTCTCGCTCGTGGCGGGAGCCCCTCGCGATTATCTTCGGGCCAACATTGAGCAAGGCCGTCCCGGGACCCAGATGCCCGCCTGGGGACCCCATGCCGGCGGGTTGCTTCCCGAGGAGATCTCGGCGGTCGATGAGTATCTCCGCGCCGGCGCTCAAGCCGCTCCACCGATGACTTCCCTTTCTCTTCACGGAGACTCCAGCCGCGGGCTCTCACTTTTCCTGACGAACTGTGCCGGCTGTCACGGGATGCATGGCCGCGGGGGGATCGCGCCGGAAATCGGAAACCCCATCTTCCAGCAGGCCGCCACCGATGAGTTCATTGTCCGCACCATTCGCAACGGCCGCATCCGAACCGCGATGCCTGCATTCCAGCGTCCGGACGCATCGGTGCTCGGCGACCCGGACATCGCTGATGTGCTCGCCTACCTGCGAACGCTCCGACAAGACAAGAGTAGGAATGCCACAGCCCCCAGCAGCACTCCCCCACCTCCCGGAGGAGGCAAACCATGAGCGACAAGAACAAACCCCATCGATCCTGGTCGCGGCGGGGCTTCATCCAGACCGCCGCCATGACCGCGGCAACACTGGTCCTGCCCGGCTGCTCCCGCAAGGAGAAGCCCGTGCTCAGCACGCTCACGGGCGACTTCGATCCGCTGCGCACTTATCCCTATCGCGGGTGGGAGGATTTATACCGCAAGATCTGGACCTGGGACAAAGTGGTCCGCTCCACGCATTCCGCCAACTGCACCGGCTCCTGCTCCTGGAAAGTGTATGTCCGCAACGGCGTGATGGTCCGCGAGGAGCAGGCGGCTGACTATCCGCGGATCAACGATGAACTGCCCGACTATAACCCGCGCGGTTGCCAAAAGGGCGGCTGCTTCGTGGAATATGTGTACAGCCCGCAGCGGCTTCGTTATCCCCTGATCCGCACCGGCCAGAGGGGAGAAGGCAAATGGCGGCGCGCCAGTTGGGACGAAGCGCTGACGCTGGTCGCCGGGAAACTGCTCGATAACGTTTATAATTACGGGCCTGATACGAACACATTCTTCAGCGTCATCCCCGCCATGAGCCCGGTGAGTTTCTGTGCCGGCTCGAGGCTGGCCCATTACATCGGCGGGGTCTTCCTCTCGTTTTACGACTGGTATTGCGACCTTCCGCCAGGAGAGCCGCTCACTTGGGGCGTGCAGACCGAGGCCTGCGAGTGCGCGGACTGGTTTAACTCAAAATATATCGTGCTGTGGGGCTCCAATATTTCACAGACCCGGATCCCGGACGCCCACTTCGCCTATGAGGCCCGCTATAACGGCGCCAAGATCGTATGCATCTCGCCGGACTACAACGCCAGCGCCACTCACGCCGATCTCTATTTCCGGATCAATCCGGGTACCGACGGCATCCTGGCCCTGGGTGTAGCCAAGCTCCTCATTGACCAGAACCTCATCGATGCTCCCTATGTCAAAGAGCAAACCGACATGCCACTGCTTGTGCTCAGCGGTACCAAACGCTTCCTCCGCGAGTCCGATCTCAAATCCGGCGGGAAGGAAGATGTCTTCTACTTTTGGGACACGAAACAGCAGCGTGCCATTGCGACGTCCGGGTCCATGGGATCAGAACAGAAGACCATCCACCTGAACGGCGCCGATCCCGCGTTGACGGGCACCTACCCGGTGAAGCTCGCCGGCGGTACAACAGCCGAAGTCAGCCCCGTCTTCGAATTGCTCAAAAAGGAACTTGCTCAATATACCGTGGACAGAGTCGCCACCCGTACGGGGCTTCCTGCCCGTGAGATCGAACTCTTTGCCAGGGAGCTGGGCACGCGCAAGCCCGCCATGATTATTCACGGCGCCGGGACCAATCACTGGTTTCACAACGACCTCATCAATCGCTCTTTCATACTGCTCGTGGCCCTGACCGGCAATGTAGGCAAGAACGGAGGCGGCTTTAATCATTATGTTGGACAGGAGCGCATCTGGCCGGAACACGGGTTCTTCCAGTTGGCCTATCCAGAAGGCCGCAAGAAGCAGCGCTTTCAGAACACCACGCTGTGGAGCTATGTGCACTCCACCAGCAAAGACCCGCATCTCTACAACGGCAAGCCCGTCGAATGGTACATCCAGGAGTCGGTCAAGAATGGATGGATGCCGCTGTGGCCAAAGGACGGCCGCAAGCCGCGCGCCTTCGTCGTCTGGCGCGCCAACTATTTGAACCAGGCCAAGGGAAACGAGGTTCTCGAATCGTCACTCTGGAAAGACCTGGATCTGATTGTCGACATCAACTACCGCATGGACACCACGGCGCTTTACTCCGACGTCGTGCTGCCTGCGGCTAGCTACTACGAAAAAGTCGACATCAACACCACGGACTGCCATAGCTACATCCACCCCTTCGGCAAGGCCTGCGAGCCGCTGTTTGAAAGCAAGACCGACTGGGACCTCTTCCGCGCCCTTGCGGAAAAGATGGCCGACCTCGCGCGGAAGAAAGGGTTGAAGCCCTTTCACGATGAGGCCTTCGACTGGAACCGCGATTTCACCCAACTGGCGCACGACTGGACGGGCAAGGGAGAGATCCTGACCGACGAGCAGGCAGCGAACTTTATTCTCGGCAACGCACCCGAAACCCGGGGAATGACCTACCAGCAGCTTCAGCAAAAGCCGCAGCGCTTCATTGCCACCGACCCGGAGTCCTGGAACAGCGACATGGAACAGGGCGTGGCCTACACACCCTTCAAGCATCAACTCGAAAAGAAGCGCCCGTGGCGCACCCTGACAGGCCGGCAGCAGTTCTACATCGATCATCCGTGGTACATCGAGTTAGGTGAGGCGCTGCCTACCTTCAAGGAGCCGCTGGAGGAGAAGTTCCCCCTCTTCTGGAACACGCCGCATGGACGCTGGTCCATTCACTCCACATGGCGCGATCACCGGGCCATGCTCCGTCTGCAGCGTGGCGGGCCGATCGTCTACATGCATCCGGACGATGCCCGCAAGCGTGCCCTGAAGGACAATGACTGGGTCCGCATCCACAACGATGTCGGCCAGTGCGTGTGCCGCCTCCAGATCCTGCCGGGCGAAAAACCCGGTCGCGTGACCATGTATCACGGCTGGGAGAAATTTCTCGGCTTCAAGCAAGGCGGATGGCAGTCGCTCACTTACATCAAGATCAAACCTACGCAGCTTGTCGGCAAGTACGGTCACGTCAACTTTCGCCTCAACTACTGGGGGCCCACGGGTAACAACCGCGACATCAAAGTGGAAGTCGAAAAGGCCAAGATCTAAGGAGAGGCAGCCATGTCAAAACACCAATATGCAATGGTGATGGATTTGAACAAGTGCCTGGGCTGCCAGACCTGCACCATCGCGTGCAAGAAGCTCTGGACCGACCGGGACGGCACCGGCTACATGTACTGGAACAATGTCGAGACGCGCCCGGGCCTCGGTTACCCGCGACAGTGGGACCGCATCGGCGGCGGCTATGACTACGGCCATGCCTGGGAGTACGACTACGAGCAGCGCCTCTTTGAAGGCCGACGCAAACCGGTCATGCCTTTCCCCGAGCCGCAGTCCGGCGTGAACTGGGACGAAGACGTGGGCGGCATGAACGGCAGCGAGAATTACTTCTTCTACCTGCCCCGCATCTGCAACCATTGCACCTATCCGGCGTGTCTGGAGGCTTGCCCGCGCAAGGCCATCTACAAGCGCGAAGAAGACGGCATCGTGGTCCTCGATCAGGACCGCTGCCAGGGTTATCGCTATTGCATTCAGGCGTGCCCCTATAAGAAGATCTACTTTAACGAGGTCGCGGGCAAATCGGAGAAATGCATTTTCTGCTACCCGCGTCTTGAGAAAGGCGAGGTCAACGCCTGTGCCGCCCAGTGCCCGGGACGGCTGCGATTCGTCGGCCTGCTGGATGACCCCGAGTCACCTGTGCACAAGCTCGTCCTCGTCCACAAGATGGCCCTTCCGCTCTATCCGGAAAGGGGGACACAACCCAACGTCTTTTACGTGCCGCCCTTCAATCCGCCGAAACGGGAGAACTACGGCAAAAGCATCCTCGAAGACCCGCGGCTGCCGCTCGATTACCTGGTCCAACTCTTTGGTCCAGAGGTGAAAGGCGTCATTTCACAGCTTGAAGCAGAACTCAAAAAGGCGCAAGAAGGCGGGAAGAGCGAGGTGCTGCAATTACTCATCGGCCGGGATGCCGAAGTACGCTACCGCATCCGGCCGGAACTTGTTCAGATCAAAGCGTAGGAGATCGCCATGCGAATTCGCCAGGTCGTCATCGCCGCCATAGGATTTCTGCTGTTCTCCGGTGTTATGTGGGCACAAGCTAAGGCAAAACCGGCTGCCGGACAGGCGCTGTCGGTGGTGGCGTCGTCGGCTACAGTGGAGAAACTGCTCCAGGGCGAACCTTCGACCTGGAATCAGATCGCAGTAAAGCGCATCAGCCTCAACCGCACGCCCCCACTCTACGACACCGAAGAACCTGCAGGCCTCGACATTCCGACCGTCGAGGTGCGTCTGGCACGCGCCGGAGGGAACCTGCTGGTACAGCTCAGCTGGCGTGATGCAACCCACGACGCGACCGCGCTTGCGGAAGTTCCCAATACCGCGCCGGAGACACGCTTTCGAAAAGTGCCGACGGAAGCCGATGACCGCTTCTTCGATGCCGTGGCGGTCATGTTCCCAGCGAGGCCCGAGGCGGGCGCCATCGCCCCATCGTTACAGATGGGTGATGCCGAGCATCCTGTCGCAATCTATTACTGGAATGCAGCGCGTGGCGCCCTGCTGATGGAAGCTCGGGGGCGCAGCACGACGCGTCGAACCGGGCAGAGTTTCCCGGCAGCAGGCACGTATCAGAACGGCCAGTGGAGCGTGATCTTCGCCTTGCCTGATCTGCCGGCCGGCACCCCGGTCGCATTTGCCGTCTGGAACGGCAGCCAGAAGGACCGCGACGGGCGGAAGTATTTTTCGGTCTGGCACCTGCTGGAGTAAAGAGTATTGGCGCTTCCGTCCACGGGCGGGTATTCACCGCAAGAGGCGCCGAGAACGCCAAGGGAGTTACAATGCCCACGACTGTTGTGGATGGGATTGCCGCGGCCCCGATTGACTGGCGGCAGAACGATCTTTACCGTTTTTTTGCCTCTATCTTTGCATCGCCTTCGCAGGACCACTTCCACTTTCTGTCTCAGCCTGCCCTTTCAGTGGCATTGCAGGATTTATGGAAACAACTGGAATGCGAGGGCGAGTTTCCGGGATTCAAAGGGTTTGCGAACTACGAGGAGTACGAATCCACGTATATCGCCCTGTTCGACGTGGGTGTCCCGGAGCCGCCCGTGCCGCTGTTCGAGTCAGCCCACGACAAATCCCGTCCGGCCCCGGAGATCGCGCTGGAGAACACCTATTTCTATGGGGTTCTTGGTCTCAGGGCCGACCCCTCCCAAGCCGTGCCCGATTACCTGATTACACAATTGGAATTTCTCGCCGCCCTCCGCTACACCTCGGAGAACACATCTGACAAAGCAAATGCCGCTTCACTTGCCCGAGCCGAGACCGAATTCCTGGAGCGCCATCTTATAAACTGGATTCCCACGGCCAAGAGCAAACTGGACCGGACCGGTGCTCCGGGCTTCCCTGTGCTCATGACCCTCCTGGTCCAGTTCCTCCGCCGCAGGCACGACGGATCCGGGTTCTAGCACGCGAAGGCGTGTCTCTCTCTCATGAACAACACTCATCAATGCACCTTTGCTTGACTCTGTATTCCGCCGGGCGTAGGCTTTTACTGTGAGGCCTGTGTTGTAAGAGTTAGTTCACCCTTCCCCGATGGCAATTCTCAAACATGAACTCTGGTTGGAATCCAAAGACGAGCAGACATTTTGTCTTTCTGGGCCAATGGGTGACGGCCCGCGCCGCCGCGGATAAGCCACAAAGCGTTGGGCTGTTGATTGAAGGTTTGTTCTCTCATTAATCTGATGGTTGGGCACAACATGAACGTTATTGTATTTGGTGCCACGGGAATGGTTGGTTCGGGGGTCCTGATCGAGTGCCTGGAGGATCCGCGAGTCCGATCAGTGCTTGTGGTGGGACGAAGGCCATGCGGCGTTGCCCATCCGAGGCTTCGCGAACTCATGCGCTCAGACTTCTTCGACTACAGCGACGCCAAAGCCGACCTGAAGGGCCATGATGCGTGCTTCTTCTGCCTGGGGGTGTCCTCGGCCGGGATGCGCGAGGCTGCGTACTACCGTTTGACTTACGAGCTGACCCTCTCGGCTGCGGGGGCTCTGGCGGAGCTCAATCCTGAGCTTACCTTCTGCTACGTCTCGGGCGAAGGGACCGACAGCACCGAGCGCGGACGCTTCATGTGGGCACGGGTGAAAGGCAAGACGGAGAATCACCTCCTGCGAATGCCCTTCAAGGCCTACATGTTTCGTCCGGGCTATATTCAGCCGCTCAAAGGGGTCCGCTCGAAGACGAAGCTGTACCAGGCGTTCTACAATGTGCTCGGGCCGATCTACCCCTTGCTGAAACGGCTGTTGCCGAATCATGTGACCACGACGGAAAACGTCGGTCGGGCCATGGTCCAGGTCGCGGCGAGTGGATGCTCAAAGCATGTGCTTGAGAATTCTGACATCAATGTTTTGGCTACTAAAGTGTAACCGGCGTGGACACCCGATTTCGCAATAAAAGTTGGTAAATGTCCCATCCGGCAAGAAGCGGACGGGCGGGTGACGCGCCGGAGGTTTTGCCGACTCTTCCAGGGGGGGTTGTCTAATCTACAGCGGGTACTAAGGATGAGGGCTTGAAACGGCCCAGCAGGCAATATGTCCGACGCGCCTGTCGGTCAATTAACAACAACACGGCAATATGTGTCAAGGAAGACGTGAAATGAGATTTCTCAGAATTAATTCAGTTGCAGGGGCCACGCTCGTCGTTTTATTCCTGACTGTGGTTGCCGCAATCGGAGCTCGATGCCAGAGTCCTCAATCTACACCGGTTCTTACTCCGAAGATTGTTGAGGATAAAGATGCACCGGAGGGATGGAGCCGCTATGAGTTCACCTATGACGGCGGGGAGGTGCTCAGCGTGATCATGCCGAAAACACCGCCCTTGGAGTTTCTGCCGAGGGAGTCCCCTATTCAATATTCCGTGGAGTTTTCAGGCTTGCTACTCGGAGTAGATGAGCGCCATGTCACGGCCCGTCTGGAAGGCCTTCAATTCATTGTTTATTATTTCAGCGGGCTTTCCGTTCCGACAGAACAATTCACCGAAGACCAAAAGGAGCACTTCGGTGCGCTGACCCTCCAGCGTGTTGGTTTACTGGAGAAGGGTTTCAGTCCGGTTCAACTAAGAAGCACGTTTAATGGCGGCAAGATGCGGTCCATTCGAGTCAATGACAACGAGGGATTTGAGCAAGATTTTCTTTTTGGGGTTTCCTCATCGCCGTACCATTGTCATGCTCGTGCTGTCTTCGCGGGACGATATTCCTACGTCGTTGCGGTCGTAGGGAAAGAGGACCTTAAGGAAGAGCAATACACGCCATTCTTTAATTCGTTCCGACTCGTAAAGAACTGACATTTAACGAGAACGGTGGTGCCGGGCCTAAAGAATCAATTGGTTGAGAAAAAAGGGACAGTCCCTAGGGACTGTCCCTTTTCTTAGGTAGTGGCGACTTCAGTCGCTATCGGTCGAAGGCACATCTGCGGCACCCGCCGCCCGCAATCAGCTCTTCCCCGCTGCTTTACTCATCTGGCCGAACACCTCTTTGGCGCGTCTCTCCATTTCTTCAGGAGCCACATCTTCGACATGCTGGCCGAGCGCCCAATGGTGGCCGAATGGATCCACCACCTGGCCGTAGCGATCGCCCCAGAACTGGTTGCCGAGCGGCATGGTCACGGTCGCGCCGGCCCCCACGGCATTGTTGAAAAGTTGATCTACGTTCTCAGAGTAGAGGTTCAGCACCACGCTGCTACCACCGACCGTCTTCGGCGACGCGCAGCCCATACCCGGGAACTCATCGTTAAGAAAAACCTTCGAATCGCCGATCTTGATCTCCGCGTGCATCACCTTGCCGTCCGGGGTGTTGTGAACGTTCAGAACCTGGGCCCCGAATGCGTTCTTGTAAAACTCCAATGCCTTAGTCGCGCCATTCACCACCAGATGCGGGGTAATCGTATGCAATCCCTCCGGGATTGCCTTCACATTTCCTGCCATAGTGTTAACTCTCCTTTCCTTTTGTTGAGTACTCGGTTTAGACCAACTCTCTTGCAACCTATTTAAACAACAAATCAGCCAGTTCGCTCACCGGTCGGGACGCTGCCGGCCAGTGCCAGACTCCCCCAACCATCCCATATTGCGACTTGGAGGATGATCCCGGAGAATGGGTCGCGCTCACGGCAGGTCACGGTCATAACGAGGAGGAGTTCTGCCGCCGTCCCAAACCGGATTCGGAGCAACAGCGGATTCACTTCGTCCAGAAACAACCAGCTCACGCGCTAAGACTCATTCGATTGTCCGTCACCCCGGCAAAGATTCTCGGATGCAGCATTCCCGCTCCGGATGCAGGTAACACTACCATTCCCTTCGCCATTCAGGGACCTCGGTACGGCGGGGCATCCAGCTCCACCTCATCGATCGAAGACCTATAATTTGGACGCAAATTCTATCGCGTTTCGTGGCGCTACGCAAACTGGATTTTGTAAGCAATTCATTTGAATTGACCCTGACCAAGCCCTAAACTCATTGATGGCCAGACGCCCCTCCATGTCGGCCCACATCTCATTGACGATCGGCTGGCATCTGAGGCTTTCGATCAAGAGATCCCATTCCCCAAACTGAACGGTAAAGAAAAGCTGCGGAGGCGGAGATCATTTGGTTTGGGAGCATTCGACGCATTTCCTCATTGGGTTGCGACCCGGCAGCATAGATCAGCAGGATGACAACGGGTCGCGGTAGGGGTGCCCGGGGACGGGCATCCCTACCGCGACCCCTATTCATTCACTGCAAAAACGGATGACGCTGCCAAATACACATTGCGAAGATGTGACCGGATCATCAGGCAGCCGCACACATGCCACAAGCGCATGTGTGCGCCACCCGGCCGTCCGGATTCCTGGCTGTGAATAACAAGTAAACGAAACATTCCCTCAGACCAGATGATGGCCCTCATAATATGAAGGTCTTCTGTTCCTTGAATATGTCAACTGTGGGTGTGATAATTTAAGAGTTCCTTTCTGGAGGACAAAATGAGATTCCATAAATCCATTCTACCCATTTTTCTACTTGTGGGTTTAGGCGTGAATGTCTCCGCCCAACAAACGTGTTCTCAGGTGCAGGAGAAGTTTGACGGGATATCTACGTCGGAGCAGAGTCCCTCGCCGTCCGGTTGGGTTGAGGTCACAAGAAGTTTTGGACCTCCCACGCAGATGGAGCAAAACAAAGACACCTCGGGTGTCTTTGCGCTCATTTACAATTTTGATGGATGCACTATAGCGTTTTGGCTAGACGGTCATGGCAAGGTAAATTCCAAGTCCTTTATACTCTCGCCCTCAGTTCTCGGGGGAGGTCGCATTCGGCCGTCAGTCCAATCTTCGACAAACTCAGCAGAAATTAGTGATAAAATCGCCTCACTCCAAGTGCAGATGAATCGTTTACAGAGTGAATTGAACGATCTTCGAAGGCTGATACTGAACACGAATAATGGAAGCGCTAATCAATCCTCGTTCCCTTCCCCGACCTCAGGATCTCACAAGAACTAAGGATGAAACATGAGCGGGTCGCATTTTGGAAAACCAAGTTGCCCTGGAACGTTGACTTGGTGGGGGTTCGGCTTCCGGGCGCTGCTCGTGGCACTGGCCTTGTTCCTTTCAGAGTCCTGTCATGGATCCCCAACCATCCAAATTCAGGCGATCCCCGAGGGGTCCATTCAATCACTCCGGCTCGAATTGCCCCCCTCGTTGGAGCCCGAGCGAGGCAAGTACGAGACCGATGTGTTAAATGGCCTTGAGGAGGTCTCCAATTTCTTTCGGGCTTTGGGCTTCGAATTGCCGAGCGAGCGACTCATCGACTCAGTCCTCGTGTTTGACAGTTCATCCAAGGGGCGAGAGTACATGATGAGGGAGTATGGGGCGTCCTCGGAGAGTATTCCGGAAACCTTTTCAGGGACAGTGGAAGGTAAGAAACTCCTCCTGGTTTCCCGCGAGTCGTACCGGGAGGTCTGGCGAAAGCTGTATTCCGAGTGGCCATGGACCGACAAGACCTATCATCAGTTAATAGTCCATGAGCTGGCTCATCGGGCGCATGAAGCGATTGCGATATCGCGGTATGGCTCGGCAGACGCCATGGGTCCACCATGGTTCTTTGAAGGCCTCGCGGTGATTTGCGCCGGCCAATTTGAAACCGACCGGCCACCAATGAGCCGCGAGGAGATCGAGAAGCAAGTCGGAGCCGGCCACACGCCAAAGGCCTCCTATCCGCTCTATGGCAGCATTGTCCGCTCCCTTGTTGCTCAGTTCGGGATGAAGACCCTGATTTCCAGAGCCTCGGAGCCGGGATTTCCAGAAATGCTGTGGTCAATCATTGGCCACCTTATTCGGAGTTGTCATGAAACCTAGACGAAAGATTATCGTTTACATCGCGACAAGCGCGGACGGCTACATTGCCAGACCAGACGGCGATGTGGAATGGCTCAATCGCCGGCCCAGTACGGTCGATTACGGCATTCGCAAGTTTTACCCGACCATCGACACGATCCTGTGGGGACGCAAGACCTATGACTGGCTCCTGAATTATTACAAGAAGAGAGGCAAGACGAAGGGGCTGTTCGACACGAAGCTTGCGAACTATGTCTTTTCCCGGAAGCCGCCGCGACGCGCGACACCTGGCGTGAAATTCGTTTCAGAGCCGGTCAAGGTGTTTGCGCAGCGGTTGCGCGCGACGCCGGGCAAGCACATCTGGATGATGGGCGGTGGAGAGTTGATCGCCTCCTTCCTCGACGCCGGCGAGATCGACGAGTTCGACATCCATGTCATTCCGGTGCTTATCGGCGAGGGGATACCCCTTGTGGCGCCGCGTCATCGCGATGTGCCGCTCCGCTTGCTCTCATCGAAGAAGTACCCGGACGGAGTCGTTCGATTGCGTTATGAAGTTCCGCGGTAGCTCCGGGAGAGACACCCGGTGGGACTGGACGGTTCGATCCCCGGCCGCGGGCTAACAAGCGATTGCAGCCGCCGACGGTCGGCGCGACAATGAGGCCGACGCCGCTGAATTGCGGTCATTGGGCGCTAAGAGGAGTCTCCTCATGGAGGCAGCGATTACATGACGATCTATATCGCGTTCTTACGGGGCATCAACGTCGGCGGGAAGAGTCTTTTGCCGATGAAAGAACTTGTCGCTGTGCTTGAAGACCTCGGCTCCCAAAACGTCCATACATACATCCAAAGCGGCAATGCGGTGTTCGAGAGCAGAGACAAAGACGCTTCGCGGCTTTCAAGGACGATCAGTGCTGAAATCAAGAAGCGCCGGGGATTCGAGTCCCATGTCCTCGTGTTGAAGCTCAAAGACCTCGAAAGGGCAATTGCGGAGAACCCCTTCCCCGAAGCTGAGATCGATCCCCGATTCTTACATGTGGGTTTTCTCGCCTCCTCACCCCGGAATCCTAACCTGAAAATGCTCGAAAGCATCAAGAGCAGCAGCGAACGATTTCATCTGATCGATAACTTGTTTTATCTGCATGCACCCGAAGGAGTGGGCAAATCCAAGCTCGCGGCCAAAACCGAGAAATTGCTCGGCGTCGCAATGACTGATCGTAATTGGAGAACTGTGCTCAAAGTCTGGGAAATGGCAAAAGGGTTAACGTAATGGCGCCCCACGACGGGTTGCAGGCGACATGGCTCTTCTGCGCTCCGCAACGCGCCAGAACCCAACCGTTCATTGGACGACGAGCAGTCATCCACCGCACGTTCTCGCTGGGAGCCAAAAGTGTCCTTTGATTGTCAACCGGTTTTGAAGGGCGACCTCGTCGAGCTCAGGCCACTTCGCTCCCAAGATTACAGTGATTTCTACGCCGTCGCAGCCGATCCGCTCATTTGGGAACAACATCCGGACAAGAAGTTGACGCGCCAAGTGTTCAGCGGACATGCCAATTGGGAACCAGGTGTTGATCTCTCAAGGAGTATAAGCCATGTCAACTAAGCCAAAGACGATTGACGATTACCTCGTGTCCTTGAGCAAGGAGAAGCGGGCGGCGCTTGAGAACCTTCGAAGGGCCATCAAGTCCGCGGCGCCGAAAGCTGAAGAGTGCATCAGTTACAATATCCCAGCCTTTCGTCTTGCCGGAAGGCTGCTGGTGGCCTTTGGCGCGGCCGCGAACCACTGCGCCTTTTATCCCGGAGCTTTTCCCGTGAAAGCCCACAAGGACGAACTCAAGGCCTACGACACCAGCAAGGGCACCATCCGCTTTCAAGCGGACCGTCCCCTACCGGCCACACTGGTGCGGAAGCTGGTAAAGACGCGGATCACGGAGAAAACCCTCCAACAACGGGTTGCAGCGGGCAGAGCTACGCGACGCCGTTGAAGCATAGCGTTGGGTGGACGCAAGCCAGAAAATGCTTGGTATGGCTAATGAAATGAGACAGCGAAGCGACGGCACGGTGACGCTCAGTCTTTTTGCGCATAATGACGCTCACGCGCTGTGCAACGGAGACCGTGATCCAGAGCATCGGCGCCGGTTCGAGTTTCCCGGCGACTTCATCCCGTCGCTGAAGCACTCCGAGAACGCCATCGCCCGATGGGAGCAAGAGCGCCTTGCCGGCAAGCGCTTTCCCTTCGCCGTCCGGGATACCGCAACCGACGAACTTCTGGGTGGTTGTGAGCTCAAGCCTCTTGATGACGAAGTGGCCAACCTGTCTTATTGGACCTATGCCGCTCATCGTCGCCGCGGAGTTGCCGCACGCGCCATTGCCTTGGCGTGCGCTATCGCATTCGAAGATATGGGTTTTCGTCGGTTGGAGGTCGTTACCGATCCCGACAATGTCGGATCACGCCGGGCCGCAGTCCGCAACGGATTCAAGGAAGTGGGGATGCGTGAAGGGCGGATCCTCCACGTCGTCGAAGTGGACGAGTACCACAAACGGGTGTCTGCGTGATCTTCCGAGGGAACCCTCCCGACACGCCGCTGCTGGCCGGCGAGCGGCGCATCTCGGAAATGAGCGGCAAGCCGTAAGCGCCCAAACTATTTTGGTCGAATCCATTCTCATCGGAGGTCATCCTTGATCATTGCCCTGGCGTCGCCTCGGATCGCCTCAACGCTTGATGAGGGGTTGGACAAGATCAAGCGGCTCCTGTCCGAAGCTTCGGCCCAAGGCGCGGAGATCGTGTGTTTCCCTGAAGCTTATCTCCCAGGTCTGCGGGGACAGGATTTTGAAGTATTGCCCTTTGATCAGACACAACAGGAACGAATACTGCACGCCGTGGCGCAGTGGGGGCGAACGTATGCGGTGGCCACGATCCTCGGGATGGAAAGTTTCACGGAAGCAGGCCGGCAGATTGTCGCCTTTGTCATTGACGCCCGGGGCCAGGTCCAGGGATACCAAACCAAGAACCAGCTGGATCCGACCGAAGATCAGTTCTATGTGCCCGGAAATACCCGGCGACTCTTCGAGGTCAAAGGGATTAAGTTTGGAGTGGTGATCTGCCATGAGGGCTGGCGCTACCCGGAGACGGTGCGGTGGGCGGCGGTGCGGGGCGCCAAGATCGTCTTTCATCCCCACCACACCGGCAGTGATCGAGAGGGTGTCCGTCTGACGCAGTGGGGCGCGGCCAGCGGCCCTTACTACGAGAAGGCGATGATGATGCGCAGCCTGGAGAACACCATCTACTTTGCCAGTGTCAATTATGCTTTGCGCTTCCAGGAATCGGCGACAAGTCTCATTGCCCCGTCAGGCCAGTGCCAGGCGTACTTACCCTATGGACAGGAAAGCATCTTGGTGCAGAAGATCAAAGTCGAGGAAGCGACCGGTTTGCTGGCCACTCGATACGCACCCGAGCGTTATCAAGAATTCTATTTGGAGTGAGCGCGCCACCCTAAGTGCAGCCCAGCCCGCTCCGCTGGCACTTCGCTGCGCAAGTGATGCTCTAGGCCCGAAGGGCTGTCAGATTGTCGCCCCACCTGAAGCTCCGCGTTCTTTGCGGAGCGAGGGTGGGGTACCCATGAGAGAAAATGTGAGAGCCCCGCTTGCGGGGTGAAACCATCTCCTTAGGTCCAAATGTGCCGAACGCCTTATTCAAGGCCTTGCACTCGGAAAGAGTTCGCGGACCCTTGCGGAATAGAGATCTTCCATGGGCCCTCCTGCTAACAGGAAAACCGAGTGTGTCCCGATATCGCTTCGTGAGTCCAGCGGACGGATTTGGGCTCCCCTAATTCGTTAAACGAGAAAGGTAACAGGGCCGGAGCGAAAGTATTGCGAAGAGGGACATGCCAGGCAATTATTGTCCGGTTGTCCAAGATTCACTCGGCAGATTCTTTCGCCCCGCAAGCGGGGCTAAGATGTCATCGGGGAAACGCGTACCCCACCCTCGCTCCGCCCCGCACAGAACGCGGGACGGCGCTTCAGGTGGGGCTACAATCTGACAGCCCTTCGGGCCTAGAGGGGTGAAGGCGTCGCTCAATGAGCACCCAGTCAGGGGAATCGAATGTTCCTCCGACATTAATTATGGTCTTCAACTTCGGAATTCTGGTTTGTACAACTATGTGACCTCCTCCTCTGAGGGAAAGTGACTGCTCGAGCGCAAGCCCCTTGGACGCGAGAACAGCGGAAGGTTGTGTTGAGACAATGGATTTCGATACGCAGATCAAGTTAGCAGTCTACGGTCACTTCGCCGAGACGGGGCGAAGGCCCTCGCCGGAAGAGGTGGCCGAGCTTGCCGGTTCGGTGGTTGGAATTGTATTGGGCGCTTACGCGAGACTGCGGGGGCAGAGACTGCTCGTCCTTGAGGCGGATGGATCGTCAATCCGCATGGCGCCCCCCTTTTCGGGAGTCCCGACACATTTTTTTTGACCGACCAAAAGGATTTGCAACATGGCCCGCCGCTCGACAGAATCCTTCTAGACGCACCGAGCGGCGGGGCGTATGCTGGCGTCACACCATGAGAGCTGTCCTCTGCACGCGTTACGGCCCACCAGAGGTGCTTCGACTCGCGGAGGTCGAGCGACCCATCCCGCGCCGGAACCAGGTCCGCATTCGGATCTTCGCGACGGCCGTGACGGTGAGCGACTGCGTCGTCCGTGGTCTGAAGGCGCCCCGCCGGTATCGGATCCTGTTTCGGTTGCTGGCCGGCTGGAACGCGCCGCGCCGACAGATCATCGGGATGGTGCTCGCCGGAGACGTCGATTCCGTCGGCCGAAACGTCACGTCCTTCAAGGAAGGCGATCAGGTATTCGGTATGAGCCGTTGGGTGGTTGGCGCCTATGCGGAGGAGGTCTGCTGGCCAGTGAACACCCTCTTGGCGCCCCGGCCGACGAACCTCAGCTACGAGGAGGCTGCGGCCCTTCCGTACGGGGGCCTGTTGGCGATGCATTGCCTGCGCAAGGCCAGGCTCCGGCCCGGCCAGCGCGTCTTAGTCTATGGCGCTTCGGGCGCCATCGGCACCGCGGCCGTCCAGCTCGCCAGGCACTTCGGGGCTGTCGTGACCGGTGTGTGCAGCACCACGAATCTGCAGCTGGTCGAGTCGCTCGGCGCCGAGACGGTCCTCGACTACACGCGAGAGGACTTCACCAGCCGGGGAGAGCGCTACGATCTCATCCTCGACGCCGTGGGAAAGCGCAAGAGCGCGGCTGCAATGCGGGACGCCAGACGCGCCCTGACGACGGGCGGGACGTGCATCTCGATCGATGACGATTTCCCGAGTCTGACCCTGCAGGACCTGAATCTGCTGCGGCGGCTGGCCGAGTCGGGAGCGCTGAAGCCGGTCATCGATCGCCGCTATCGGCTGGAGGAGATCGTCGAGGCCCACCGGTACGTCGAGCTGGGACACAAGAAAGGCAACGTGATTGTGACCGTCGGGCCGCGCTCCTGAAACCCAGAGGAGAGATCCTGGCCGGGTCCCTCACCACGTCGTTGTAACCAGGGTCAGATCGGGAAATTGAACAATTCAGCATCGCAAAGACGAAGCTGCATTTATCGACTCGATTTGGTACATCGCCACCGTGTCCAAATATGATAGGCATTGTTTCAGCGATCTCCATTTGTCCAAAGTCCCGACCTGACCCCACCATGCGCTCGTGAGACTATTTTAGGTCGTCCCCGACAAGAGGAAGGATCCCATGTTGAACGACGTGCGTTACTCCCTGCGGATGATGCGCCGGACCCCAATGTTCACAGCGGCAGTCATCTTGACAGTTGCACTTGCGATTGCGGCCAATTCCGCCATCTTCAGCGTGGTGAATGCTGTGATGCTGCGGCCGTTGCCGTTTCGGGACCCGGACCGGCTGGTGCAGGTCGCGGAGAAGAACGACAAGCTCAATCTCCCGAGTTTCGGCGCCTCGGCGTTGAACTTCCTGTCCTGGCGCGAGCAGACGCACGCCTTCGACGAGCTCGCGGCGGTGGGATTCAGCAACTACACCCTCAGCGGGAGCGGTGAACCCGAGCAGCTTTCCGGCAATCGGATCAGCCCGGCGCTGACGCGTGTGCTGGGGCTCGCGCCAGTGGCTGGCCGGGCATTCAGCGACGACGAGGAGACGCCGGGCGTCGCCCCTGTGGCCATGATTGGCGAAGGCCTGTGGAAACGACGCTTCGGCGCTGACTCCACGCTGATCGGACGCACGATCGTGCTCAATGGCGCGCCGACCACGGTCATCGGTATCGCTCCCGCGGCACTGAATCTGATTTCGGGAGGCGACATTTACACTCCGCTGTCGATCGATCGGTCGAAAGAAATCCGTCTCAACCACGTGATCTTTGTTGTTGGGCGGCTGCGACAGGGTGTTTCGCTCCAACAGGCCCAAGCGGAGATGGACTCGATCGCTCGGCACCTCGGCCGGCAGTATCCGGAAGTGCGCGACTGGGGGATTCACCTGATCACGTTGTTTGACACATTTGTCAGCCCACAGCTCAAGACGGGGCTCTGGGTGCTGCTGTCCGCGGTCATTCTCGTGCTGCTGATTGCCTGCGCGAACATCGCCAACCTGCTTCTAGCGCGAGCGGCCACACGGCAGAAGGAGATGGCAGTGCGGACAGCCCTGGGGGCAAACCGAACGCGGCTGCTGCGCCAACTGATGGTGGAAAGCATCGTTCTCTCCATCGCGGGTGGCGGCACGGGTCTCGTGGGTGCAGCCTGGGCGGTACGAGCGATCAACCGGGCCTTGCCGCCCAATGTTTTGCCGGTCCCGGCGGTGCCGATCGACGCGACCGTGCTCTGGTTTGCTGCGGCACTCACCCTCGTCACGGGCCTGTTCTTTGGCATTGCGCCCGCTTGGCGCGCTTCCAGGGTGGATATCAATGAAGTGCTGAAACAGGCAGGACGCGAGTCTTCGGGCGGTGTCGGGGCCCGGCTGCGCCAGAGCCTCGTCACTGGCGAGATGGCGCTTGCGACGGTTCTGCTGATCGGAGCGGGGTTGCTCATTCAGACCCTGACGAATCTTGAGCGCGTGCACCTCGGTTTTGACTCGCACGGGCTGATCACCTTCCAGCTTGCCCCGCCGCCGGGCAAGTATCCCCTCAACAGCAAAGCTCCGCTGCTCTACCGCTCACTGCTCGATTCTTTGCTCTCCGTGCCGGGCGTGAACGGTGCTGCGGTTTCCAGCGGCATTCCCTTTGGGGCCGGAAACTACACTACGCATCCGATGTTAACAACGGGGCAGTCGGCCTTGCCGCCCGGGACGTTGGTGCCTATTGACTGGCGCATCGTCAGCCCCGGGTATTTCAAAACCTTGGACATCCCGCTGGTGCGCGGTCGCGACTTCACCGATGCGGACGGTCCAACGGCTTTGCCCGTCATGGTGGTGAGCCAAGCCACTGCGAGGAGGTTCTGGGGTGACGCCGATCCCCTCGGCCACACTTTGACGCGCTCGGCGGACCCGCGCACCGCATTCACCATCGTGGGTGTCGTGGGGGACGTGCGCAGCACCGCACTCAACCAGGAATCGCCGGCCCTCTATTACCCCATGGCTTCACGGGTTTGGCCACTCATGGACGTCGTCGTGCGCACGGGCGGATCCGCGGAGACCGTGTTACCCGCCATTCGCCAAAAAGTGCACGAACTCGATGCGGAACTGGCGCTGGCCAATATCCGGACGATGGACCAGTGGTTGTCGAACAGCGCCGCGCAACCGCGACTCAACACGGTGCTCCTCGGCGCCTTTGCGTCGGTGGCGCTGCTGATCGCAGCCATCGGCATCTACGGCGTTCTTGCGTATTCCGTCAGCCAGCGTACGCGGGAGATCGGATTGCGCATGGCTTTGGGCGCGACGCCGCGTGGGGTGCTTAGCCTTATTGTCAGAGAAGGGATGACCCTCGTCCTGATCGGGATTGGAATCGGCCTCGCAGGCGGACTCGCACTGGGACGAGCCGTGTCGAGTCTTGTCTTCGGCGTTACTGTCCGCGATCCGGCGACGTTCGCCGTTGTCACGGTGGTGCTGGCGACTGTAGCGCTCGCCGCATGTATTGTCCCCGCCCGCCGGGCCGCGAGCGTCGATCCCATGATCGCATTACGAGAGGAGTAGAGTTCCTCAAAGGTCGGCTCTTCAACCAGGGTGCCGTCATGCGTGAACCTGAGCGTGGCGTTTGAGGGTCGGGAGATGCTTGATGGATTTCCCTGCTTTCTTCCGGGCGAGAGGAAGTTCGCAGAGGCTTTGCAGGTTCAGCCAGAACTCCGCGCTCGTGCCGAAGAAATTGGGGTGAGGGGGTCAGGGTCGAATGGCGCTTAGATAAGATGGCCATTATCCTCTGTTGCGCCTGGTAACCGAAGGGGTTAAAGCACGGATGATTTGCTCGGACAGCTGGCGCAGTTGTGCCAGGCGTTGCTCCAGTTGGTAGTTTCGATGGATGGCCGCTTGGATGATCTGGGCCTGCTCGGCGGTCAGGGCCTGGGTGACGGTCTTGTTGTCGATTTTGCGAGTCCACAGGTAATACGGCCCGTAAGCCTTGGAGAGGCCGCGGACGGTGCGGTGGAGATAGCGTTTAACGACGCTGCCCTGAAGCACATACCCCTGCGGCGGAATCGCCGCCGCCTGTTGATTAAATCCTCGGATCAAGTGATGGAGTCGACTCATCGATTTCTCCTTGCCACAGGATACTATAAGTATATATACTGAAAGTATCTCTCGTCAAGGAGGTGCCCCATGGGACGATCCACCACAGGGCTCCGCGGCTTTCAACAACGCCTGGCGGCCGAGTCGGTCTCGAACTTGGCCGGGGTGCTGGGGCGTTGGATCCCCGCCCGAGCGCGCACCCGCTTGCGTCGCTCCGGCAGACGCCAACGCCTCTTTACCCCCATGGCGACGTTTTGGAACTTTCTGGCACAGGTGCTCTCCCCGCCCCAGCCGTGTCGGGAAACCGTGCGACAGATCCAGGCGAGACGGCACGCTCGCCGCCTCGCCGCGATCTCTTCTTCCACCGGCGCCTACTGCCAAGCCCGACGCCGCTTACCGGAAGCGGTTCTGGAACCCATCTGGCCGGAGGTGGCCCACGCCCTGGCTGCTACTGCCTCCCCCGCCATGCACTGGAAGGGGTATCGGGTCGCTGTGGTCGACGGGACCACCGTCAGCATGCCCGACACTGCCCAGAACCAAGCGGGGTGGCCTCAATCCTCAACGCAAAAGCCCGGGTGTGGGTTTCCCTTGATGAAGGTGTTGGGCCTCTTCTCCCTGGCCACCGGCGCGGTGCACGCCGTGGTCACCGCCACGCTCCACCAGGGCGAGCATGCTTTGTTGTCGGATGTGTGGAAGACCCTCACCGCGGACTTCGATCTCTTGCTCGGCGATCGCCAATTCGGTTCCTTTGCCACCTTCGCGGCGTTGCAGCTCTGTGGATTGGAGGGGGTCTTTCGCCTCCATTACGGTCGCCGCGTGGACGGGCGCACGGGACGGCGCTTAGGCAAGTCCGATCGGCTCTTGACCTGGAACCAGCCCCCCAAGCTCGCTTGGTGGCTCCCGCACCCGGTTCCCGATGCCCTTGCCGTCCGCGTGCTGAAAGTCGCCGTCCCCATTCCCGGCTTCCGAACCCGCGTCCTCTTCCTCGCCACCACGCTCCTCGATCCCCAACGCTTCCCCGCTGACGCCCTCGCCGAACTCTATCGACGCCGGTGGCAGGTCGAACTCTTCTTCCGCGACATCAAAACCGTCATGCACCTGGACGTGCTGCGCTGTCTGAGTCCCGACATGATTCGTCGCGAACTCCACATGCACCTGATCGCCTACAACCTCATCCGCGCCCTCATGCTCGAAGCGGCCCTTCTTCACGCCACCGATCTCCGCCGCCTCAGCTTCAAAGGTACCTGTGACACGCTGCGCCAGTGGGCACCCCATCTGGCTTTCGTCGCCGCCCATGCCGCCCTCTGTCGTCGCCTCTATCGCGCTCTGCTCCGCACCCTCGCCCAGGATCTCCTCCCACTTCGCCCCAACCGATCCGAACCTCGCGCTGTCAAACGACGACCCAAAAACTATCATCTCCTCACGAAACCCCGCCACCTGATGGGAAATCTCCCCCATAGGAATCGACCAAAATGAGCCCCTTATCTAAGCGCCATTCGGGTCAGGGTCAGGGTCTAAATTTTCAATGAACGGCACGTCCGTTCCACGACGTCGGCGATGGACGGGTCCATGGAGACACGTTTTCGAAACCGTCGGATGGCCTCACTGACCGCTCTCTAATCCATGCCGCCAGCCTCACGTCCCAGTTCCTTTAGACTCAAGCCGGAATGTTGGTGGGAGAGGTACAAGACTAGATCCCGGCCCCATTATTCCTCGCATTCATGGAAAATGGAGATGCGACCTCTGGCATGCTGTTCGGTTCTGGGATAGGCCAATCCCGCAATCGGACGGAGGTGCTCCCCTCCCGGGTTTTGCCTCCGCCTCTAAATCCTGTCCTTTCAATTCAAAACTCGCATTCTCTCCTTGGTAAGAAAGATGCTCTTTGAAATGCTGGGGGCAAAGCTGCAGGGAGGAATTCTCCTCTTTGGAGCGAGTCCGGTGGGACAGGAGGTGGAGGATGGGAGACCTCATCAGTGATCTTCGTCACTCGATTCGGCTGCTGCTGAAGAATCCGGGCTTCACCGTGGTAGCGGTCCTCACCCTGGCGCTCGGCATCGGCGCAAACACCACGATTTTCAGTTGGATCAATTCGGCATTGCTGAATCCCGTTCCCGGAATTGCCCGCCCCAGCGAGGTTGTGGCGCTGACGCTGAGCAAGCCCGGGGACAGACCCTTCCCATTCACATATCCCGATCTCGAAGCCATGCGCGACGGGCAGCAAAGTTTTACCGGTATTGCGGCGTGCAGCTTCGCTCAGATGAGCCTGACGGGAAAAAGTAAACCGGAGCGCGTCTGGGGCATGCTCGCTTCTGCGAATTACTTCGATGTCCTGGGCGTGCGGCCGATCCTGGGGCGCAGCTTTCTGCCCGCCGAGGACGAGAAGCCGGGAGGCGCCCCCGTGGCGGTGATCAGCTACCGGCTCTGGCAAAGGCATTTCGGCGGCAATCCGAACATCGTGGGGCAGACCATTGAAATCAACCTGCACCCCTACACCATTGTGGGCGTCACGCCGGCCGTGTTTCAGGGGAGCCAGACGGGGGTGCGAACCGAGATTTGGGTTCCGATCATGATGGGAGCGCAAGTGAACCCGCTGGGCGACCTGCTTCATGACCATCACTACTTCTGGTTATTTCCGTTTGGACGGCTGAAGCCGGGCATCGTGCTGAGGCAGGCGCAGGAGGAGATGACGCTGCGACTGAAGCCGGAGGTAAGGAATTATCCGGAGGAGCACAAAGGGCACGACAGCGTGACGGTGTACCCGCTGTGGCGCAGCCCCTATGGCATGAATTATTTTCTCGCGACGCTCCTGCCGGCATTGATGTCCATTGCGGGTCTGGTGCTGCTGCTGGCATGCGCGAACGTGGCCAATTTGATGCTGGTTCGGTCGATGGGGCGGCGGCGTGAAATCGCCATTCGCATGTCGCTGGGTGCGGGCCGATGGCGGCTGGTGCGGCAACTGCTGGTGGAAAGCCTGATGCTGGCGATGGCCGGAGGCGCGGTCGCGCTGTTGATTACGGTCTGGACGGCGGGAACCCTCATGGAGTTCCTGCCCGCCGGGGATTTCCCGGTCTCGCTGAGCATCCCAGCAGACCGCACGGTGCTGCTGGCGACGCTGGTGATCTCGGTGCTCACCGGGGTGATCTTCGGGATTCTGCCCGCGCTGCGGGCTTCGAGCGAAGCGCCGGTGGCGGTATTGAAAGAGGACTCGGGGAGCACATCAGGTGGACTCCGGAAGGCGCGCCTCGCGAGCGGGTTGGTCGTGGCGCAAATTTCACTGTCGCTGCTGCTGCTGATCTGCGCGGGGTTGTTCATTCGCAGCTTCCTGAGCGCGCAGCAAATTAATCCGGGATTTAATCCACACAATGTACTGACCGCTTCTTACGACCTGTTCACTGCGGGATATGGAGATGCGAGCGGGGTGGAATTCGATCGCCAGCTCGTCGCGAAACTGGAAGCGCTGCCGGGCATCCAGTCCGTGGCGCTATCGAATCGCGTGCCGCTTGAGTTCAACGGGGGTTCGACGAGCGTGAAGCCCGTAGGCTATGTGCCGCAGGCGAACGAATCGATGGAGACACAGGTGGCTATCATCGCGCCGAATTATTTCCAGACTCTGCAGATTCCGTTGGTGAAGGGGCGCGACTTCACGCTCGAGGACACCAAGAGTTCGCAGCGCGCGGTGATCGTCAGCGAAGCCTTTGTGAATCGTTACTGGCCGAACCAGGAGGCGCTCGGCAAGCAACTCAACTCCGACTTGACGCATGAATGGTTCACGGTGGTCGGTGTGTCGCGCGACTGCAAGGTGGACGGCTTGAATGAAAAGCCGATGCCTTTCGTGTATTTGCCGCTGTACCAGGTTTACCGGCCGGCGATGACCATCCTTGCACGGACGACGGGCGATCCGCTGATTTTCGGGAAGACGGTCGAGAAAACAATCCATGAACTAAATGCTGACCTGGTGGTGTTCGAGGTGACGACGCTCGAATTGGGCGAGCAAATTGCCAGTTTCCCGCAGCGCATTGCGGGAACCTTTGTGGGCGCCTTCGGGCTGCTCGCGCTGGTCCTCGCCGCGGTCGGAATTTACGGCGTCACGTCCTTTACCACACGGCAGCGCACCCATGAAATCGGCATCCGCATGGCGCTGGGCGCGAGCAAAGAGGACATTTTGCGGCTGGTGCTCCGCCACGGGTTCCGGCTGACGTTCGCCGGGGCGGGTGTGGGCCTGGCAGCGTCCTTCGTACTGACGCGCTACTTGAGCAGCTTGCTGTTGGGCGTGACGAGCACTGATGCGCTGACGTTTTCCTGCGTGGCGATTCTGCTCTGCGCCGTGGCGCTGTTCGCCTCCTTCATTCCCGCGCGCCGCGCCATGCGCGTGGATCCCGTGGTGGCGCTAAGATACGAATAGACCCCATTCGCAACCCTCTTCAAACCAACCTCGTGCTAGATAACTCGCCCACGCCGCCTTCGCCTGGGTGGGGGGGCGGCTCGCATAATGCGGTTTTCGATTTTAAAAGGGTTTCACCTTGCCAGGGGACATGTGATTCATATATTTCCTTCGTGCCTCGATCCAGGTTTCAAAATCACCATCCTTCAAGTCAAGGTCAACAATAACCTCATGGAGTCGATTTCTATCGGCCGCGGTCTTCGGGAATCGCACATACTGTGACTTATCATATGTGGTAGCAATGAAATAGGCTTTATTGACTCCCAACAGCTTCAGACTATCTCTGAGACTGTCTAGATCCTTGTCCGAAATTTGCTTTCTCTTCCCTTTGAACTCTATTGCAATCCGAGGCAGAGATTTACGGCGATGAATGGGGTCTGGGATGAATGGGGTCTGGTCTTTCCAATCTCCATTTCAGCGGTACAATATACTTGGACAATGTCATCGTCTTCAGCGCCGTCCGCCGGTTCGATGACAAAATGGAGACAGACCAGCACTTGGCCGAGATCTTCCAGAACGTCACATCTCAATTGGAGATTGGAAAGACCTGACCCCATTCATTTCGCCCCATTCATTTCGCTAGAATCCCGCCGCTTAGGACATTTTCACCGAGGCCGACATGCCATGACGATCGACATTTCGCGATAGGCTTGCTCTATCGCTGGCCGTTCCGCAATGGCAAGCTTCTCCAAGACGGGTTCATTCTGCTTAAAGCATTGGGTGAAGTCGTCGACCACTCGCCGATACGCGGCATCGTCGCCCATAAAATTGTCGAGTATCGGGTCGGGGGGGTGATCCTCCATCGCACGGCGCAACCAGTTCATGTAATTAGCTTCGGTTTGTGCCGAGTAGTGTTGGCGGAAGTCGGCACTCAGTACAAAGCGCGCCGATGCCAGAATGAGTGTGTAGGGCTTACGCTGGAAGAAAACCGTCTGGCGGACCACATCGGCGTGGCCTTTTTTGAGGGCTTCAAGTGCGAGTGCCTCAGCTTTGGCCTGAGAGACAAAAGACGCCTGAGCGAGGGTACTCACAAATGTCAAAGCTTCGCCCTGGGTCTTTGGGTTCGCGAGGACATTGAGCCAAGCGCCAAAGACATCGTTGGCAATGAACTTACGCTTGATCGCAACGTGCCATGTCAGGGTTACAACCTGCTTTGCCGACTCAGGCGTTTCGCAAGCGAGCGTTACGGCAACAGCGTCAATTTGCGCGGGATCGCCGTCAGCGGCGATCGCAGAATAGAGGACGCCCAGAGCCCGGGAAACCTGGAAGGGCCACGGTGACTGCCGCATTTCTTCACCGGTAAGTGGATAGTCGCTCCACTTGTCCGGAATGACGAACGGGTGGCCAAGAATGGTGCGTTCTATCGGAGGCGACATGCCTTCACGTGGTGTCTTTTCGGGATAGCGACCGGCCGCATTTATAGGGTGGCGTTGAATCCCGAACTCAGCTTCGTTGGCTACTTCTGTTTGTGCTGCCAGGAGTTTTGGAATCCACGACGCCGGAAACAATTTCCCTGCTCTTGAGGCGACGCTGATTCGCTCAAAATAGCCCGCATCGGGCGAAGTGAGGAACTGCCATGCTGTCGTTGGTGAAACCAGCGCAACCCTCACTGCCTGCATGTCCGCTCCGCAGGTTTCGTCACTGGTTGGTTGGCATATGTGGCTGCGGAGTGCCAATTGTATTCTCTCGTGAAGGTTGCTCTGAGATGGCTGTTGTGCGAAGAGACTACCGGCACAGCCAAGAACTGCCAGTAATAGGATTGTCGGAAATGACGGTTTCATGGATGCTCCACCAAAAGTGAATGGGGTCGTATCTTTGCAAGCTACAATTGCGATTTGGCAAGACGAACGGTCTCGGCTAACTGCTTGTCTTTATTTACCCTTTCTTCGGACCGGTGTCGGGCGGAAGAGATGGTAACCCAGCTCATCCCACGGGCCCGCATCCCCCCTGCGGTGCTGTGATACCATGCTCCTGAGCAGATGACGGCAAGTTTCTTCCCTCGGAAACTCCGTCACGGGGGGAAGGGCTGATTTCATCCAAAGGGAAACTCCAACGAAATCATAGCCTGCCGCTGAAATGTAGAATGCAAAGATACGACCCTAGTATTGCTCCCGTTCCGCTCGACTGCACTCGGGGCAGGCTCTTTCGCGGTTTTTGCGAAGAGGTAGCCCTAACAAGGGCGCTGCCTGAAATACCCTATCCATGCGACTGCCGCCCAAACCCAGAAGATCGCGAACTGTACGACTGGCTCGCCGGCGAAGACAGAGTGCAAGACGAAGGGAATGGGGATCAGCGTAAAAGAGATCGCAACCACCAAGGAGACTGTGCGCCGTCGCAGGCGCGCGAAATAGAGGAACCAGAAGGGCACCGCCAGGCTCCAGTTAAACGTCGCGTTCCAAAGGGCGTCGCGAACCGTCAGCGAGACGAGATGGCCATGGGTGAAGGTGAAATAGTATGACAGCGGGAAGAGCGTGAGGAACAGGCTCCCGGCGAACAACCGCTTGCGCTGCCGCAATCTCCAACGGATGCTCTCCAGGTCGCGTTTCTCCTTTTCCGGGCCGGCCGCGATGGGCGCGGCCGCCCGCAAAGTTTCGAGCGGCGTCGCCGCGCTGCGCGCAATGCGTTCGAAGTCGGGATCCTGGCGAAAATAATCCTCGACCAGCACCTTCGTATCCCCGCTGGCCTCGCCCGAGAAATAAATCGGCAACAGATCCGTGACCACTTCCCGTGTGACGTTCATGGTTTTGCTCCTGCGGCGGGAACGACATCCCGCCATGCCTGCCTGGTCTGCATCAGCTTCAATCTTGCGCGATGAACCTTCACTTTTGCGGTGACCACCGCGATCCCCAGCGTCTCCGCGATTTCCTCGTATGGCATTTCGTCAAGCGCGCGCATCAGCAGCACCGTGCGGTCCATCTCCGGCAGTTGCTGCAAGGCCGCAAGCACCGCGCGTACTTCCGCGCTCAGCTCCATTTGCGTCTGCGCGCTGATCCGCGTATCGGGCATAGTCTCGTCAAGCTGCGTGTGGCGCGCGGTCCGTCGCAACAAATCGGTATACGCGTTTCGTGCAATCGCCAGAAGATAGCTTTTCACCGTTGGCTGGCGAATGCGGTCAGCCGCCATCCACGCGCGCACAAAGGTGTCCGAGGTGATCTCATCCGCCATCACCACATTGCCGCACAAATACAGCGCAAATCGGCGGACATCGCCGGCATAGCGTTGGTAGAGGTTCTCGATGTCCTTCATTTTGATTGCCACACACATTACGGGCGAACACACGAAAGGTTACATCAAAGGAATTCCTGGTGAGCAGTTTCCTCACGGCCCATGACCTCTGAAGCAGCCGTGGTCGCGATTACTGTTGAAATATCGCCATTTCACCAGTGATCGCGGTTGTGAGTGAAATCGCCTACCCCGCGCGGCTTCCAGGGCAGGTATAGACACCGCTGTGCGTGTTACCCCAAACCTCCCGCTGTGGGATGAGTCGCCCGGAATTCCTTTGTAACCTTTCGAGTGTTGGATCGTACATGTGTGGCAGTCGTTTTGGGATGGAGGTACCGATGAACACGCAATTCAAGAAACAGCAGTGCTATGTTGCCGGTCTTGCGCTTTCCTGGATAGGCTACGCCGTTGGCTTGGCGTATTTCAGTTATCAACGCCAGTGGGTTGTCGTCCTGCTGTGGATGGCGGCCTTGCCGTGCCTGCGCTGGGCGCTCTTTTATTTCTTTCCCCACATCTCTCGCTTTCTCGGCTATGGGCGGATCGTGGATCAATTCGCTCCCATTCCGCCGCCGCATGCCGATCCTTCCGCCGCGCCCGTTGCCGTGAGTTTTTACAGCTTCTTCAGCTGTCCGTTCTGTCCCATCGTTCTCGCCCGGCTGCAGGCCTTGCAAAAGCAGATGGGGTTTACTTTGGAAACATTTGACGTAACACTCAAGCCACAGATGCTGTTGGCGAAAGGGATCAGATCCGTCCCGGTTGTGGAAGTGGGCGACCATCGCCTGATTGGTAATTCCACAACGGAGCAGTTGGCCAAGCTGATCGCACTTAGCCCAGCCTTCAGAACGCTTCAGGCGAGCTAGCCTCAGAAATGAAGAAGCGTCTTCGAGTTCTGCGCGCCGAGCGTTGCCGCTCGCCGGGCTACTGGCACATGGACCCCAATCCGTCGATCCGCGAAGAAATTTCTGTTGAAAACCTGCTAGAACGTGGCTTTCGGTTTAAAGAACGAGGATTCTACGTGGTCACTCTCAAGCGTCTGACGCGGTGAGCAGTTGTTGGCGAAAAATCGCCATTTCACTCGCAACCGAGTTCTGAGTGTAATCGCCTGTTTTCGACAGTTACTTCCGTATTGCCCGTCAGTCGCCCGCGACACAAAAGTCAATCTGCGGCTCGCAGCGGCGCGAATTTCTGTCAGGCCGTCTTCAGCGTGTACGGATGAATGGGGTCTGGTCTTTCCAATCGATTCTGCTGCAAAACCCCCTGCCAATTAATGCTTTTGACAATCGAAAAGGTACCCACCTTGATCATGTAAAAGGTACCCACCCCCTGGGGGTTTTAATTAAAGGAATGTCATGAATCAAGTGGGGCCGGGGGCCCCCACTTGATTCATCTCCTTATTCGGCCCGGCAGGGCCGGAAGTGGCAGCCACTTCGCGACTTACGGACTTTTTTGACTTCTGTTTCTTGCTCAAGCTCTCCGCAAAACGGTGACTTTCCCAGTTAAACTCATGGATCGTGCTGTGATGGGTCAGCCGGTCCAGCAAAGCGGCGGTCAGGGCGGCATCCCCAAAGACCGTGGTCCACTGAGCAAAAGCCAGGTTCGAGGTGACCAGCATCGACCCCTTTTCGTAGCGGTCCGAAAACACCTGGAAGAGCAACTGCGCTCCTTCCGGGGAGAACGGGATGTAGCCCACTTCGTCGAGGATCAATAACTGATACCGTGTCAGTCGTTCCAAGGTGCGCTTCAAGTGCCGCTCCTCGCGAGCCTCCAGCAGCGTATTGACCAGATCGGCGGCGGTCTGAAACAACACCCGGTAGCCGCGCCGGCAGGCTTCCACGCCCAGCACCGTGGCGGCGTGGGTTTTGCCGGTCCCGTGCTTGCCGATCAGAATGATGTTCTCCCGTCGCGCGATGTAGTGGCCCTCGGCGTACTCGCGCAACTGCAGTGCTTCGAGGCCCGGCCACTTGGCCAGCTCGGTGTTTTCCAGCGTCTTGAGCACCGGAAAGCGGGCTTCGTGCAGTCGTCGTTCCAGTTGCCGGGCACGGCGCTGTTCCACTTCGGTGGTGGTCAGATCCAGCAAGTAACTCTCGTAACTCTGGGCCGTCTCTCTCGCCGCTCGTCCGCATTCCCGGTATTGGCGCATCATGGCCGGCAGCTTCAGCCGGTGCAGATGATCGTCCAACAACACTTCTTCGGAGGCTCGACTCATTGGGCACCTCCTTCCAACAACCGGTCATAGCGGGAGAGATCCCCCAGCGCGATCTGCCGGTCCGTCACTCCGGGAATCAGATCGCATTCCAGCGGGGGACACTGCCATCCGGGGCTGTCCTGTCGCACCAAGAGATGCTTCACCGCTTCATACCCGTAGGTCTGAAACTGGAGCGCTTCCGCGACCGCGGATTGGATGCGTTCCGCCGGGTAACGGCCATGCAACTGCAGCACCTCCACAAACTCGCGCGTGCCCCGGTTGTCCCCCAACCGCCGGCGCAACTGTCCCAGCAACGTCTCGTAGTCGGAGGGCCACTGGGCGCGCCATTGCCGAATCGGCCGCGCCGTTTCAAAGGCCCCGATGCGCCGATGAATCAGCGCCAGGTAATGCAGCGGATCGACCTGCCACTTGCTGTTGCCGAAGAGTCGCGCGTGATCGGCGATGAGCTGGTGATCGGCATAGAATCGAACGCGGTCGCATCCCACCTCCGCCTCGATCCAGCGACCGACGTAGGCGGTCGGCACGGAGTAGCGGTTGCGGTCCACTTGCGCCGTACTGTAGCGACCCACTTTCACCGGCAGCAGTTTATGGTTCTCATACGGGGTGGGGGGAAGCGCCATCAATCGTCCTCGCTCCTCTTCATGCCGTTCATCGACCGTTCTCGAATCCTCGCGCCCTTCAATAGGACGGCTCCCCCGATCCAGACAACGTTCCAGCAGCTCGGCATTCAACTCTTCGAAACTCGAGACCTGAGGAAGCGGCACCAGAAAGTTGTGCCGGGCATAGCCGACCAATCCCTCCACTCCCCCTTTTTCCTGCCCCCGGGCGGGGTTGCAAAAACGCGCCTCAAAACTGTAGTAACTGCGAAACGAGATAAACCGCTGCTGTTCCCGACGCGCCTGGCCTCGCAGCACCTGCGCCACTGCCGATGTCAGATTATCGAAAACAAGAATCGGAAAAACTCCGCCAAAATAATCGAAGGCTCGTTGGTGGCCATCAAAGAACATCTCCTGGCGTTCCCACGGGTAGGCCCGGACAAACGGCTTGCCGCTGTACCGCGAGCGCATGCAAAACAGTTTGACGGTCAGGGGCTCCCCCGCCATGACCACGGCGGCGCTGCCCCAATCGACCTCCGCTTCCCGCGCTACTTCCGGATCGAGTGGAATCACCGCCGCCGCTCTCCCATCTCCCCGTTGGGCTTTGAACTCCCGCACCCACCGTCGCACCGAGGAGGCCGATCCTTCAAAGGCGTACTCTTCGACCAGCCTTGTAAAAATCCGTTGGCTCGTATGGCGTTGCTTGCGGGGGGCGTGCTGGTCGGCCTCCAGCCACCCTTCGACCACTGCCGCCACGGGCTCCATCCGTGGCCGGAAGGGCGCTTTCTGCCGCCGGTACTGCGGTTCCATTCCTTTCAATACTTTGCGAATCGTTTTTCGGCAATGTCCGGTCTCTCGTGCAATCTGTCGAATACTCTTGTGGTACACCCGCGAGGCCGTCCGTATCAGCTCATACTGATCCATCCCGATCATCCTTCCTCCTCTGCTCAACGCTGCGGCTTCCCTGAGTCGCAGCACTCTAACAGAGGTCTGAGGGGGGTGGGTCCCTTTTACATGATCATTCGCCCTCCAGGTGGGTACCTTTTACGTTATC
>JAIQFV010000027.1 GCA_020073085.1 Terriglobia bacterium
ATTCCATGTGTTCCCCACGCGCGTGGGGATGAACCGAAGCTGGAGCACAAGAAGGACAAGAGCAAGAGGTGTTCCCCACGCGCGTGGGGATGAACCGTCGTCAGTAGTGCGAGAAATTCCTTCCGGTAAGTGTTCCCCACGCGCGTGGGGATGAACCGCTATCAATCCATCCCCAATCATACCGTGGTAAGTGTTCCCCACGCGCGTGGGGATGAACCGAAAACCGACGCTGCCTCTTTCTCCGCCGAAGCATTTTGGCGTCAGGCACCGACATTCGACGATATCTCAAATCTCGCCCCGTAGACTCCCTAGGTTAAGGCGCCCTAATTGCGAGAATCCGTTTATCTGATTCCAAGGCGCTTCAAATGGTGCCCGTATTTGCCTACGAGCCTCTGGGTTAAACGTTTTCTGGGGACTCGAATCGTGATTTTGACCCACTCGTTCAAAAGTTGAACGCTCGTGTAGACGCCAATAGTTGAAGTCTTCAAGTGTCTCTTTGTCCGTTTCCGCGGCTTGGCCATGTTCAAATCCTCTCGCTTCGCTCCTGAAATGATGTGTTCGATTCGGGAATGCTCATTGGTGCCTAGTCTGAAGGGGCTCTTGCTCAATGTCTAAAGCGCCCGGGGTGGGCACCCTGCCTACAACGCAATTCCATGACTTTTCGTTGTAGGCCGGGTCGCCCGACCCAGCGATTCGGTTTCGTCTACCGCCCGAGAACAATCGACAAATCACCGCCTTGGATCGTGATGTCGGGCCTTTTCACGTTCCTTTGACCCCTCTTTTTGTCTACTTCCCGACATCCTTCATGATCGCAGCGCAGGCGTCCTTGACGGCATTGCCGAGGCTTCGCGTCGATCCACTGGCGATGGAGTCGCCGTCCTTCTTGAAGACGGCGAATTTGTTGTCCTTCAGCGCGTAGCCTTTGCCCCCTTCGTGATCGAGCAGCACGATGTAATCTGCCTTCTCCTGCTTCATGTTGACCGTGACGCCCGGACACCGCTCGCCAAATGTTTTGATAATCTCAGCGGTTTGAGGGCGAGCTCCGCCCTTGACCGCACCACCAAACCCATCACTGGTTCCTCCAAACCCTCCAGCGACCTCCCACGATTTGCTGTCAGTCACAAAGACACGAAGTTTTTCTTTGTCTGCGGCAAAACAGCAATTACAAATGAAAAGAAGAGACAGAAAGACTTTGGTGATGGTCATGAAGCCTCCCTAGGGTAAATGCCAATCCGTCCTGGACTGGCAACAAAGAAACACAGGTGAGCGACAACGGCCAGCCAATCACCGTAATGAGAAGAAGGGCCCGACCTGGGGGTCGCCTGGCCGGTGAGAAGTGTAGGACTCGCTAGAACGGAATTCAAGGGGAATATAGTTGGCGAAGGGAAGAACTAACGCGGGCGGGAGGATTGGCCGAAGCGGAGATTCCAAATTCCAAAGGCCAAAATCAAAGTAAACTCCATATTCCAAGCATCGAGATTATGAGATGGAAGGCCATGCAGCGCAGGCATGCAAAGAGCTCATGCCCGCGGCACCCGATGTATCCAATAAGCAAATTCGGAACATGTGTTCCCCACTTAAGTGGGGTCAAATCGTCTTACGACTCTGGATAGCCTTGTGGGAACATGTGTGCGTGAGGCGAAAGCCTGGTCCCTAAGTTCGATGTGACTAATTCGCCGTGCGGAAATTTCCCCCGCACGAAATTGCTGACAGTTAGCCCACCGAAGACCGAAAGAAAAAGGGCCTATCCCGAGATTGACAAGGGATTTCACCTCGACCGCTCAAGATTTGGCGGAGGCGGTAGGATTCGAACCCACGATCCGCGTAAACGGATAACGGTTTTCAAGACCGCCGCCTTCAACCACTCGGCCACGCCTCCGCAGGCCCTGTCAGTGTACTGGCCTGGATTCTGAATTGTCAATTTGTTCAGTGCAGCCGGGGTTGAGGGAGCCTGCGGAAATTCCAAAGTCCAAAAGCCAAATTCCAAATAAAAGCCAAATTCCAATATCCAACCTCAAAACAAAACCCAAATCTCAAAATCTGAAAAACTAATCGACAATATTGTTGCCCGAGAAAAGCAAATGCCATAGAGGTTTGGGAAGCCCTTATGGAATTCCTTTGTTTGGATTTTGGACTTTAAATTTTGTTTGAAATTTGGCTTTTGGAATTTGGATTTTATTTGGATTTTGGATATTGGGATTTAGAATTTGCCTCACTGAGCCGGTTCAATCACCTCCATCCCCTCCATGTACGGCCTCAGGGCTTCGGGAATGACCACACTGCCGTTCTTCTGCTGATAGTTTTCGACAATGGCCAGCCAGGTGCGGCCCACTGCCAGTCCGCTTCCATTGAGCGTGTGAACGAAATCCACCTTGCCCTTCTCCCGTGGCCGGTACCGGATGTTAGCCCGGCGCGCCTGAAACGCCTCAAAATTGGAGCAGGAGGAAATCTCCCGAAAGCCGTTCTGAGACGGCAACCACACCTCAATATCATAGGTCTTGGCGGAGGAGAACCCCATGTCGCCGGTGCAGAGCGTGACGACACGGTAGTGGAGGTTCAGTTTTTGCAGGATGGTTTCCGCATCCCGTGTCAGCTTTTCGTGTTCCTGGTAGGAGGTATCCGGTCGAGAGAACTTTACCAACTCCACCTTGTTAAACTGGTGCTGGCGGATCAGCCCCCGGGTATCCTTGCCGTAGCTTCCCGCTTCACTCCGAAAGCATGGAGTGTAGGCGCACAGAGAAATCGGCAGCTGGGCTTCATCAAGAATTTCATCCCGGTAGATGTTCGTCACGGGCACCTCGGCGGTCGGGATCATCCACAGGTCACGCGTCTCTTCCCCTACCTTCAGCCGAAACAGGTCCTCCGCAAATTTGGGGAGATTTCCGGTGCCGAGCAGCGAAGCGGAATTCACGATAAAGGGCGGCAGCACTTCGGTGTAGCTGTTCTCCTTGGTCTGGACATCCAGCATGAAATTGATCAGGGCGCGTTCCATCCGTGCCCCGACGCCCTTATACAGCGCGAACCGAGCGCCGGAAATCTTGGAGGCCCGTTCAAAATCAAGGATTCCCAGGGTCTCGCCCAGATCGGTATGATCTTTCGCCTGAAAATTGAAGGAGGGCGGAGTGCCCCATCTCCGTTCTTCGCGGTTCTCCTCCGCGGTCTTCCCGACCGGCACTGTCTCATGCGGGATATTGGGGACCACGAGAAGCCAATCGCGGAGTTTCAAATCCAGTTCCCGGACTTTCAAGTCGAAGTCGGTAATTTGATCGGAAACGGCCTTCATCTCGGCGATCTTTGAAGAGGCGTCCTGCTTGTTTTTCTTCAAGACCGCGATCTCTTCAGAGGCTTTATTCCGCGTAGCTTTCAGCTGCTCCCCCTGGGTCAACAGCTCACGCCGCCGTTTGTCGACCGTTGAGAACTCTTCCAGGCTGAGAGCGATCCCGCGCTGCGCCGTTCTTTCGATTACCCGATCCGGGTGATTGCGCACAAATGAGACATCAAGCATGGTTTTCCCTTTTCGTAAGATTTTCTGCAACGAGCGGCGGAGGGCGCATCTTCTGAGCGCCTCCGTGGCGATGCGACTCTAGCGCACGGAGAAAAGATCTGTCAAACAGAAGCGATTCAGAGACTCTTTCTCATTCCATACCTCAAGATCCGGACAAGCCGGAACCAAAACCCGATATTATTATTAGGAACCCAGGAACCCGGGGAATCGGTCGTCGATGGAAAGCCCTCCGCCGCAGGATCGTCCCATTCTCTTCCGATGGAAGGTTTTAAACTTACAGTATTCCTGGCCTCCTCATGGTCATTTTTTGCCCTTGTCGGCGCGACTGCTATTGATAAGTTATTCATGGGTTTTCCGGCACCCGGAAACATGCACAAGGATCATCCGGTATCGGAGATTTCAGATATAATAGGATGTTTGATGCTTCCAGCGCTTCTTTCCTTTCAAGGCCATGGGACCATTCTTTCATAATCTGAGGTTGCGCACCAAGATCATCGCGACCGTGACGGTAGTCATGATTTCCGTGCTTGCCGTGTCGACCTACATTGGGCATTTTTTCATCCAGTTACCCGTGGAAGAGGATCAGTATCATCGGGCGGTGGAGCTGACGTTTTCAAATTCAGACCGTTTCGCCCGGCGGGGAATTTTCCGGGATCCCGCCTCCCTGGCGCAGGAGTTTCAGATCATCCAGCGGGATCATCAGGACGTCCTGGCCATTGCGGTTTACACCCACGGCCCCAGACAGGAACATTCTCTGGTCCTCGCCACCCCTCCTGTGTCTCCGCTCCTGGAGTTGGATGCGCAGCCCATGGTCCGCCAGATGTTCGAGTACGACAACCCGTTTGAGGGGGTGCAATCCATTGAAACGGGGTCCGGCAAGAGTCTCTCCTGGATTGTCAGCGCGGAGATCATCGAAGGGGGACACCCGGTCGGGTGCCTCAATCTGAAGGTCTCAAAATACGGGATCAACGTCGTCTCGCGCCAGATGATCAAGTACAACGTGGCGGTTCTGCTCCTCGCGATTCTGGCGATTGTCGCCCTGTTGAGCCTGCTCTTCTCCCGACTCGTCAATAAGCCCATTGAACGATTGCTTGAAGCGATGGAACAGGCTGAAGCGGGGGCGCTGAACACCCGCGTGGATGTTCACCGGGATGATGAGCTGGGTACGATCGCCTCCCGATTCAACCGGATGATGGACCGGGTGACCGCGCTTAACGAAGAACTCTCCACGCGCGTGGCCGAGGCCACGGAAGAGTTGCGTGAGCGAAACATTGAACTGACGCGCATCAACGAGGAGCTCTTTGAAACCCAGCGCATGCTGGCGCGCTCGGAGCGGCTGGCCATTGCGGGACAATTGGCCGCCAGCCTCGCCCATGAGATCGGCACCCCGCTCAATGCCATTTCAGGTCATGTCCAGCTGCTGACCAAGACGCTCGCCCCGGAAGACGAAGCGGCGCGAAAGCGCCTCAAGATCATTGAAACGCAGATCGACCACATCGTCCGCGTGGTAAAGGACCTCCTGGCCTCCACCCGCGACATCACGCTTTCGCAAACCCCCGCCGACTTGACCCAGTTTCTCGAAGAGATTTTACTTTTTGCAACCCCCACGCTGGACATGAAGGGAATTCACGTCGAAACCGCCTTTGATCGCACTTTGCCACGGGTCCTTTTTGACGCCCTCCGCCTGCAGCAGGTGTTTCTCAACCTGATTAACAACTCCATCGATGCCATGCCGAATGGCGGAACCCTGCGACTGCGCACGTTCCTGTCACGTAATTCCAAAGGCGAAGGGGTGGCCGGCATTGAGTACTCCGATACGGGAGGAGGCATTACGAAGGAGAACCTGTCCCGTATCTTCGAGCCGACCTTTACGACGAAGAGAATTGGCAGCGGGGCGGGGTTTGGATTGGCAATTTCGAAACAGATCATGAAGGCCCATGGCGGAACGATTTCTGCGGAGAGCCCTGAAGGCGGCGGTGCGCGGTTCATTCTGGAGTTGCCCCTTGCTGTAGCGGAACCCACCTATGCGGAATCACTTGAACATTCTCGTCGTTGATGACGATCCCACCACCCTCGACTTGCTGCAGGAGGCGCTCACGGCGGAGGCCCATTCCGTGACCACCTGTCAAAGCGGCGAGGAGGCCTTGAACCTGGGGCGTACCCAGGGCTTTGATGTCGTCATCAGCGACATCAAGATGGGGGTGGGGTTCAGCGGGCTCGACGTGCTCAAGAGCTTCCGGCAGATCACGCCCACAGCCGATGTCATCCTGATGACCGCCTTTGGTTCCATGGAATCGACCATCGAGGCCGTCAAAGCCGGGGCCTATGACTATATCTCCAAGCCGTTCCGCCTCGAAGAGATCCTGCTGATCCTGGAGCGGCTCGTGGAGAAACGCCGCCTGCAAACCGAGAATCTCCAGTTGCGGCATCAACTGGAAGAGCGTTTTTCGCTCTCGTCGATCATCGGACGGACTCCGGCCATGCTGGAGGTATTCAAGAAGATCGGGTATGTGGCCGACGGGCGGTCCACGGTCCTGATCACCGGCGAAAGTGGGACCGGCAAGGAGCTGGTCGCCAAGGCGATCCACTACAACAGCCAGCGGGCCCTGAAGAAATTCATGGCCATTAATTGCGGCGCGCTGACGGAAACGCTCCTGGAATCGGAGTTGTTCGGTCATGTGCGGGGCGCCTTCACCGGCGCCATGAGCAACAAGAAGGGGATTTTCGAAGAGGCCGAAGGGGGAACCGTCTTCCTCGATGAGGTCTCAGAAATGTCCACCGCGCTTCAGGTGAAGTTACTGCGCGTCCTCGATGAACAGGAAGTCCGGCCCGTAGGCGGGTCGGGATCGATCAAGTTCGATGTCCGGATCATCGCCGCCAGTAACAGGAACCTCGTGGAACTGGCAGAGGGGGGAACCTTTCGCCATGACCTGCTTTACCGGCTGAATGTCATCAACATTCATTTGCCTCCCCTCCGGGAGCGCCGGGATGACATCCCGCTGCTCGTGGCCCACTTCCTGAAAAAATTCAGCCAGCCCCCTTCCCCGCCGATCTCGATTGCGGAGGATGCCATGGCGGTTCTCTGCTCGTATCATTGGCCCGGTAATATTCGCGAACTGGAAAACACGATAGAGGCCGCCTCCGCTCTGACGCGGACGAGCGTCATCACCGCCAAAGAACTACCTCCCCGCGTCATTGAATCTCCTGTCCCACCGGGCCCCGATGCCCTGTTCGCCGATTTGCCCTCCTTCGACGAGCTCGAGCGCCGCTACCTGATACGAACCCTGGAGGCCGCGGGAAACAACAAGTCGCGCGCCGCCGAAATGATGGGTGTTAACCGGAAGACCCTGACCCGCATGGTCGAGCGGCATGGGATCAAGCTGTAAGGAACCTCTTCGTTATTTCTTTTTCTCCGCAAACCAGAGGCCGCGGGAGAGCGGTCGCCCACAGAAGGGACAGTAATTCAGGCCAAAATAGCCGACCCGCCCCCGGTCGTTGGCGGAGCGGATGAAAAACTCCGTTTCCACATCATTTAAAATCCGCCCATCGGTCAGCTCATACTTCTCCTTCTGCACAATCGCCTCCTCGGATTGCGCCTGTGCCATGCCATCGCAACAAGTCACCCGGATCATCCCCCTTTCATCAAGGAATCGATTGACCCCTCCCCCAATGGACACAGATTGAACCTATTACCAACAGAAGAAACTGATCCACCCGGGCGCCGACCCTTCTCTTCACGGCTCCCGCTTTGCATTTTGGCGACTTGGCGTGAGGTCAATTTCGATCGTCGGGTTCAACGCGCGAGAAACGCGGAGGACTGGGCAAAATCGAGAATGGCGGATGGGAACAGGCCGAGATAGAACACGGCCAGGACCGAGACCACGATCACCATCTTCGTTGCCATGGAAATCTGAAGGGGGGCAGCGTCTTCCGGGGCTGGCGCCCTGCCCGGCTCCCCCGGATCGCGCATATACATCGCGATGGTTGGCCGCAGGTAGTAGTAGAGCGAGGCGGCGCTGTTGAGGAGAGCGATGAGGGTCAGCCAGTAGAGCTTCGAATTGATGGCGGCCCGGAACATGAAGAATTTGCCGGTAAAGCCAGCCGTCAGCGGGATGCCGGTGAGTCCCAGCAAGAACACGGTAAAGGCGGCCGCCAGCCAGGGGTGCCGGTAACCCAGGCCGGCAAATTCATCGATGGTCACCCGGCGTTCGCCCGAAAGGGACCAGGCGCTGATGACCGCAAAGGCACCCAGGTTCATCACCGAATAAGCGAGGAGGTAAAACAAAATGGAGGCAATGCCGTTCGGCGTGAGGGCGGCAAAAGCCACCAGAATGTAGCCGGCATGCGCGATGGAGCTATACGCCAGCATGCGTTTGATGTTCGACTGCAGCATGGCGGCCGTGTTTCCAATCGTCATGGTCAGCACAGCCGACACCCACAGCACCCAAAACCACTTCTGGTCCAGCGCCGGCAGGGCCACGAAGAACACCCGCAGGAACGCCGCGAACCCGGCGGCTTTGGGACCGACCGACATCCAGCCCGTGATCGGGATGGGAGCCCCCTCATAGACGTCCGGGGTCCAGATTTGAAAGGGCGCCGTGGCCACCTTGAAGCTGAATCCCACCATCATGAGCGCCGTTCCCGCGAGCACCAGGCGCAGGTCGATGCGGCCGGTCAGCAAGGCGCTCGAGATCTGCGAGAGATGAGTGGTGTGGGTCGCGCCGTAGGTCAGGGCGATTCCATAAAGCAGGAACGCCGTGGCAAAGGACCCCAGCAGAAAATATTTGATCGCAGCCTCATTGGATTTCAAGTCGGTGCGCCGGAACCCTGCCAACACATAGGTCGAGATGGAAGTGATTTCCAGCCCGATGAAGATCATGATCAACTCGTTCGCCCCGCCCATGAAACACATCCCCACCGTGGCGAAGAGCAGCAGGGCATAGTATTCGCTATGGTTCACGCCCTCGCGCACCAGGTATTGACGGGACACGAGAATTGAAAGCCCCGCGATGATCAGAAACAAAAAGTTGAAGAAGAGGCTGAAGGAATCGACGATGATCAATCCGTTGTAATACTCCCCTTCCCCCGTAAGCAGCAGGACATTGCCGCCCAGGGCGGCCAGGACGCCGATGAAGGCGAGGGTCGAGAGCCATGACTTATGGGACTTCGCCGTAAACGGATCGAAGAGCATCACGGCAATCCCGAACAGGGTCAGGATGAGTTCGGGGAGGATCGGCAAAATGGGGACTTGAGGCAATGTCATGGTCAGATCTTTATCAGTTTGTCGCGCCCCCGGATTCTCTGCGTCTGCGCGCCATGGCGTGAATTGCTTGTCGCGAAAAGACGCGCTGACGCACCGGGTCACACCCAGCACCTATTTCTTTACCATTATCACCCGCGGCGTATTCAACAATTTAGAAACGCTGGCGTCCATCTTTCGAAGGAAGAATTGGGGATAGATCCCCATCCACAGCGCCATGATCACCATCGGCACGAGGACCCATTTCTCCCGGGTCGAGAGATCCGGCAGAGTCTTGTTGACGTCGCGGGTCACCTCGCCGAAGATCACGCGCTGGTACATCCACAGCATATACACGGCCCCGAGGATGACGCCGGTGGCCGCCAGCGTGCAATAGAGCTTCGCCCTGGCGACCGCGGCTCCAAATGTCCCTACCAGGATCAGAAACTCCCCCACGAAACCGTTCAGCAATGGCAATCCGATCGACGACAGGGTGATGATCATGAAGATCGTGGCCAACACCGGCATCGGAGTCGCCAGCCCGCCGAACTCGCTGATCTCACGCGTATGGCGCCGCTCATATATCATCCCGACAATGAGGAACAACGCGCCGGTCGAAATGCCGTGATTCAGCATCTGATACACTGCGCCCTCGACGCCCTGGATGTTGAACACAAAGATCCCGAGCACCACAAAACCGAGATGGCTCACGGAGGAATAGGCGACCAGCCGCTTCAGGTCCGGCTGCACCATCGCCACCAGCGCGCCGTAGATGATTCCGACCACGGCGAGTACCACGATCAGCGGAGTGAAGGTCTGCGTTGCATCCGGAAACAGCTGGATGTTAAATCTCAGCAGGCCGTAGGTCCCCATCTTCAACAGCACGCCGGCGAGCAACACCGAGCCCGCCGTGGGGGCCTCGGTGTGCGCATCGGGCAGCCAGGTGTGCAGAGGGAACAGCGGAACCTTGATTGCGAACGATACGAAGAAAGCCAGGAACAGCCAGATTTGAATCTGTGGGTCGATCGCCAGCCGGCCGCTGACGATATTGTCGAGGATCGCGGGGAAGTCAAACGTGGAAACCCCGGTCGCGTGGGCGTTCAAAAAGTACAAGGAGAGAATCGCCACCAGCATGAACGCCGACCCGACGGCGGTGTAAATGATGAACTTGACGGCGGCGTAAATGCGCCGGCCGTGTCCCCAGATCCCAATCAGGAAGTACATGGGCACCAGCATCACTTCCCAGAAGACATAGAACAGGAACAGATCAAGGGAGGCAAACACCCCCACCATCCCGGCTTCAAGCAGCAGGATGAAAATGAAGAACTCCTTGACACGCTTCTCGATCCCCTTCCAGGAGGCGAGGACCGAAACCGAGGTGAGAAAGCTGGTCAGCAGGACCAGCCACAAACTGATGCCGTCAATGCCCAGGTGATAATTCATGCCGAAAGCGGGAATCCAGGAACGGTTCTCTTCAAACTGAAAACCGGCCTCGTGAGGCACAAAATGCATGACCAGGTGGAGCGAGAAAATGAAGGTCAGCAAGGCAAAGACGAGTGCGGTACGGCGGATGGCCTCATGCTTCTCCGGGTCGAGGAGCGCCAGAACCACCGCCCCTGCGACCGGCGCCAGGATGAGAATCGTCAGGATGTGTGAGTTAATGAATTCCATTTCGAACCATTCTTGTCGCGCCCGGAGCGCGACCCGCCGGGTCCATCTCCCTCGCCCACACTCATCGGCCCCAGGTCAGAAACGCCACCATCAAAGCGGCTCCAACGACCACCCATGCGGCATAGCTTCTGGCCCGGCCTGACTGCAGATGACGGAGCCCCTTTCCAAAACTGCGCACAATAAAACCACTCCCGTTGACGAACAACCCATCGATGATCAGGAGGTCCAGCAACTTCCACAGGCCCCAGGTCGAGACGAATTGGATGGGCTTCAAGAGAAGGGCCGAATAAATTTCGTCCACCCAGTACTTGTGATAAAGGAGGGAATACAGGGGTCTGAATCTTTCCGCAATCGCTTTCCCCCGCGCCGGCTTCGAAAGATAAATAAAGAATGCCAAGGCTATTCCAACCAGGGCAATGACGACTGAGGCCATGGTGAGATTGAATTCCAAGCCATGCGGGGCTGCCTCGACGACGCCTTGCGCCTCCCCCGATGTCGCGGAACCCAGCACGGGCGCCAGATACCTTGTGAACCCTTCGACCCCGCCAAAAAGGAATTTGGGCACTTGCACGTAACCACTGAAGATGGCCCCGACTGCCAGAAGAATCAGCGGGATCAACATCACGCGCGGGGACTCATGAACGTGGCGCCACGTTTCTTCGCTGCTGCGGAACTCTCCATGAAAGGCCACAAACACGATGCGAAACATGTACAGGGCCGTCAACCCCGCCGTAATCCATCCAATCGCCCAGAGCGCGTGCCCGTAATGAGGGGAGTTGAAGGCGTTCCACAGAATCTCATCCTTGCTGAAGAATCCGGCCAACCCCGGAATTCCCGCGATGGCCAGGGAGGCGATCAGAAAGGTCCAATAAGTGGTCCCCATCTTCCGCTTCAGGCCGCCCATCTTGAAAATGTCAAGCTCGCCCCCCATGGCGTGCATGACACTGCCCGCCGCCAGGAATAACAACGCCTTAAAAAAGGCGTGGGTCATCAGATGGAAAATCCCCATGGAGTAAGCCCCCACTCCGCAGGCCAGGAACATGTAACCGAGTTGGCTGATCGTGGAATAGGCCAGAATCCGCTTCATGTCTTTCTGGACCAATCCGATGGTTCCGGCGAAGAGGGCGGTGATCGTGCCGACCCCGGCCACCACCAGGAGCGTGAAGGGGGCATGTGAAAACAGAACGTTTGAGCGCGCAATCATATAAACGCCCGCCGTCACCATCGTGGCCGCATGAATCAGCGCGCTGACCGGAGTGGGTCCCTCCATGGCATCGGGAAGCCAAACATACAGCGGCAGCTGGGCGGACTTGCCCGTGGCCCCCATGAACAGCAGCAAGGTAATGATCGTGAGCGCTCCCAGTTGATGCATCGGCTCCACAGCCATGCTGGCGGCCTTATGAAAGATGGGCTGAAAATCAAAAGTCCCGAAAAGCCAGAAGATAAAAAACACGCCCAGCGAGAAGCCAAAATCTCCAATCCGCGTGGTGATGAATGCTTTCTTTCCGGCGTCGGAGGCGCTCTTCTTGTGAAAATAGAAGCCGATGAGCAGATAAGAACAGAGGCCCACGCCTTCCCAGCCGACAAACATCAGGACGTAATTGTTGGCCAGGACCAGGGTCAGCATGGCAAACATGAAGAGATTGATGTAGGAGAAGAAGCGATAGTATCCGCCGTGGTGGGGCCCTTCCTCATGGGCCATGTACCCGATGCTGTAAATGTGGATCAACAATCCAACCACAGTCACCACCAGCACCATCACCGACGACAACGGGTCCAGGAGAAGGTCATACCCCACGCGGAGAGTCCCCGCCTGAATCCAAGTGAAGTGCCGTTCGATCAGCGGAAAGGAGTCATTGAATGCGACAATCTCGAAAATGGCGAGCGCACAGGAAAGTCCGGTGCAACCGATGGCGACAATGGACACCCAGGCCTTCGAAAGCTTGCGGCCCCACAGGCCGTTCAATGCAGCTCCGATCAACGGAAGGATCGGAATCAGCCAAAGATGCGTCGTCGAATTCATCTAATTCAAAAAGTCCCGCCTTGATTCCGCGTGGGCGCCCAGCCGCGCCAGGGTGACGTTCGGGCCATCCCCACGACCATTTACAACTTCATTCGGTCCACTTCATCGACATTCAACGATTCGCGGTTGCGGTAGAAGGCCACGATGATCGCCAACCCCACCGCGGCCTCCGCCGCAGCAATCACCATCACAAAGAAAACGAAGATCTGTCCACTCAGCACGTTGATGTGGCGTGAGAAGGCCACGAAGGTCAGGTTGACCGAGTTCAACATCAATTCGATTGACATGAACATGGTGATCAGATTGCGCTTCATCACGAAGCCAATCACGCCCAGGCCAAAAAGAATGGCCGCGAGAATCAGAAAGTAATGCAATGGAACCATGGTTGTGTGCTCTGCCCGAGAAGACATCCCCGTGGGACGTCTCCATAAAAGAAAATCCGTTACAACTCCCGCTTCGTCAGGACCACGGCGCCCAGGATCGCGATCAGGATCAGAACGGAAATGAATTCAAAAGGCAACAGATAGTCCGTGAACAAAACCCGTCCCACCGCCTGAGTGGTCCCCACCAGTTGCCGGCCGGTCTCGCCCACATCCAGGGGGGATCGCTTCAAGAGGATGACAATCTCCACCATAAGGCAGAGGCCGAGCGGAACGCCTCCCCACAGCAGGAGACGGTTCTGACGAGTCCCGTGGCTCTCTTCCCTGGGGTTCAATAACATGATGACGAACACAAAGAGCACCATGATGGCGCCCGCATACACGATCACCTGCACTACGGCGAGGAATTCCGCATAGAGCATGACATAGAAAATTGAAAGCATCGCCATAACCACGATGAGGGACAAGGCGCTGTGAATGGGATGCTTCTGGACAAGCATATTGATCGCCGCCGCGACCGCGATAAACGCAAAGATGAAAAACACTATCGTCTGCATCAGAAAACCAGTTCGTTACGGTCGATTCATCAGTGAAACCACATCAGACCGGCATGGCTGCAGGAAAATTGTCAGCTTCCCTTCCCCTTCCCGGGAATTGAGCCCGGTCAAGCCCGCCAAGCCACCACCAGACTGGTCAAGACGACATTGGCGAGCGAGAGCGGCACCAGAAACTTCCAGCCAAATGCCATGAGCTGGTCATATCGAAAGCGAGGCAAGGTTCCCCGCGTCCAGATATAAAAGAGCAGGAACGCTACGATCTTCACGACAAACCAGAACAGCGGCAATACCCCGCGCAACCACACCGGTCCAAAGGCGGGACCATGCCAGCCGCCAAAAAAAAGCGTGGTCGCAATGGCGGAAACGGTAATCATGTTGATGTATTCCGTCAGAAAAAACATGCCAAATTTCATCGAACTGTATTCAGTGTGAAACCCCGCCACCAGTTCATTCTCTGCTTCCGGCAGATCGAACGGCAAACGATTCGTCTCAGCAATGGCGCTGACAAAATAGGTGAAGAAGCTGATGAACAGGGGGAATACAAAGATGTTCCATTTGGGAATTATCCCGAACCACCGGCCCCCCTGGAGATCCACGATTTGTCCCAGGCTCAAGGTCCCGGTCACCAGAAGGACGCTGACCACGGAGAGGCCAAGCGACAGTTCGTAGCTGATCATCTGCGCCGACGAACGCAAGCCACCCATCAGGGAATACTTGTTATTCGAAGCCCACCCTCCCAGCGCCACTCCATAGACTCCCACCGACGTGACCGCAAAAATAAAGAGAATGCCGACGTTGAGATCGGTGATCTGGAAGCGGACCGTTTGGGAACCAAATTGCGCCACGCTCCCGAACGGGATCACCGTGATGGAAAGCGCGGCAGGCACAAAGGCGATCAACGGAGCCAGTACGTAAATGAGTTTCGAGGCCTGCCCCGGGGTCATGTCCTCTTTCAACAGAAGCTTCAGGACGTCGGCGATGGGCTGGAGCAGCCCATGCCAGCCCACGCGGGACGGACCCCAGCGGATCTGGAGATGTGCAACCACCTTTCGCTCCAGCCAGGTGGTGTATGCCACCGCCCCGATGAGCACAGCGATGACCACGATGCACTTTAGCGTGGTGCCCAGAAGAAACAATGAGAATTCAGTCATGCGCGTTGGGTAAAGCCGTCCAGGAGCCGAGATGGGATCATTCGATGGCGTTACATCTGGTATCTCTCGACAAAGGCCTGCTGCACCGCGGCACGCGGTTCCAGCTGGACCAGGGTGCGACTGTGCCATGCAAGCGAGCCGGAGGCGTAGAGCGACCGGCTCCGGTTGGACCGGATGGACTCCGCGAGGGCATTCAAATCCGCGACGTCCGGCAAAGCCTCCCTCGATGCTGCCAGCGTGGTTTGGGGAATGGCGCCCTCGAGCAAGGCCCGCGCTGTCACCCCTTCATATCCCGGGTTGACCGCCGCAATCTCTTTCAAGACGGTGCTCCAGGGCATATGCATCCAGGTGAGTGCCCCGCAGGCTCGCGCAAGGTCGACGATAATCTCCAGGTCGGACTTCGCCTCCCCCGGCGGCAGCACCGCGCGCTGCAGGCGCTGAACCTGCCCTCCGCAATTTGTTATCGTTCCCTCTTTCTCCGCAAAGGAGGCGGAAGGCAAAACAACATGGGCGTGCCGGCCCGTTTCGGTCAGAAACAGATCTGAAACGACCAACAAATCCAGCTTTCCAAGCGTCGCCACCCGGGCAGGGCCAGGGGATCCGTCCGGCGGGCTCGATGGATCTTCCAGGGGATTGGCGCCAAACAGAATCATCGCCTTCATTCGACCGGCATCGATGGCGCCCACCATATCAGGCCCCGATAGACCGCGCTGCCGGGGAATGCTGCCCTGCCACACCTCTTCAAAGCGAGCGCGAGCCGCCTCTGCACCCGTGGGCGCATAACCTGGAAGCAGATTGGGAACCACGCCCATGTCCAGGGCCCCGCGAGAATTGGCGAAATCAGAAAGGGCCAGGTAGCGCGTCGTTCCAGCCAGCGAGGTCCCGAATTCAACGAGGTCGTGAATCGCTTTGCCTCGGACCTCCGCCCCGAAAAGGATCGCGACGTCACTGGAGGCGCGAAGCTCCTTTTCAAACGACTCGATCGACTCCATGGAAAGTCCGGTTTCCGCCGCCACCTTCTCCAGGGCCGAACCCTCACGCCGGGCCAGATACGCCACCAGGGCCGCCTCGGACCCCTCTTTCAATATCAAAGAGGCCACCGCTTTGCGGAGCAGTTTGATCTGTTTCGAGTTGACGATGAAAACCCGGGCCTCATGCCGTCGCACGGCAAATCGAATATTGAAGGCTACCAGCGGCTGCTGCGTGGTCGGGTCATCTCCAATCACGAGAATGGTCCGGGCCGTTTTGATTTGATCGACGTTGAACAGCCCCTCCGGCTTCGAATGCTTTGCCAGGGCAACCTCCAGCGATGCATAGTCGGCCGTGCGGTGATGGTCCAGGTTGTTCGTTCCAACAATCTGCCGCATGAATTTCTGAAGCAGATAATTCTCTTCGTTGGTGAGTCGAGGAGAACCCAGGGCCCCGATGGAGTCGGGACCGTTCTGTTTCCGGATCTCACCCAGCCGGTCCGCCACATACCCAAGGGCTTCGTTCCAGGAGGCCGGCTGCAAGGTCCCGCCTCGACGAACCAGGGGCGTCTTCAACCGGTCCCCGCTGCCGACATAATCAAATCCGAACCGCCCTTTCACACAAAGAAACTCTTCGTTTATGCCGGTGCGATCGCGGTTGTTGGCCCGGATGATTTCATTGTTGCGCACCGACAGGGTGGTCTTACACCCGTTGGAGCAGTGGGTGCACGTGGTCCCAAAATACTTGAGTTCCCAGGGGCGGGTTTTGTAGCGATACTGGTTGGAGGTGATCGCCCCCACCGGGCAGATGTCAATGCAGTTCCCGCAGTCTTCGCAGTCCAGCGTATCGTGTCCTGTCCCGATGATCGTCTTGACCCCGCGGCCAATCGGCTCCAGGGCCTTCACATCCATCCCCTCGTCGCAAATGCGGACGCACCGGTAACACAGGATGCACCGGGGAGCGTCAAAGAAGATGATGGGAGAGACCTGCTGCTCCGGCTGGTGCTCTTTCTCCTCGATGAAGCGGCTGGTTCCGGGGCCGTACTTGAAGGTCATGTCCTGCAACTCGCACTCGCCGCCTTTGTCGCACACCGGACAATCGAGCGGGTGATTGGTCAGGATGAATTCCAGAACCGCCCGGCGGGCCTCAATCACCGGTTGAGATTCCGTCCGCACCACCATGCCGTTCATACACACGGTGGTGCAGGCCACCTGCAATTTCGGCGCCTTTTCGATTTCCACCAGGCACATGCGGCAGGCCGCCTGCAACGTCAGGTCCTTGACATAACAGAACGACGGAATGCGGATGTCATTCTGCCGGGCCGCCTCGATGAGCAGCGTGCCCGCAGGAACGGTGACCTGCCTTTCGTTGATGGTAAGCGTGACGGTCTCGGGCATAAGTGCGGTTCTCTCGTGATACGAAAACGCGGGCGCACATCGGTGTGCCCTTACAGCGTCCGATCCCTACGCGGGGACCAGTTCCTTTTCCAGCGGGCATGCACCCAGTTTCAGGTGCTCTTCGAATTCCGGCCGGAAATGTTGAATAGCGCTCATCACCGGCATGGCGGCCGCATCTCCCAGCGGGCAATGGGTGTGACCCAGAATCTTCCGGGCCACGCTGTCGAGAAGATCGATATCTTCCCTGCGGCCAAAGCCGCCGTGGTATCGGTTGAAGATCTTTTTCAGCCAGCTCGTCCCTTCGCGGCAGGGAACACACCACCCACAGGACTCATGGGAATAGAATTTTGCCAGCACCTGGGCGACCCGCACGATGCACGTGGTTTCATCCATGACAATGACGGCGCCGGAGCCCAGCATGGAACCCGCCTTGGCGATGTCCTCAAAGGTGAGCGGCGTGTCTATTTTGTCCGCGGGCAGGATCGGGGTCGAGGAGCCTCCCGGAATGATGGCCTTCAAGCGGTGCCCTTCGCGGAGTCCTCCGGCAAAATCCTCGATCAGGGTCCGCAGGGTGGTTCCCATCGGCACTTCGTAATTTCCCGGATGCTTCACATGACCGCTCACTGAGAAGATTCGCGTTCCGCCGTTCTTCTCCGGCCCGAATTTGGCATACCACTCGCCGCCGTTCTTGATGATGTGGGGGATCGCGGAGAGGGTTTCTACATTGTTGACCACTGTCGGACAGCCGTAGAGGCCGACCACCGCCGGAAACGGCGGCTTGATGCGCGGGTAACCGCGCTTCCCTTCCAAAGATTCGAGCAGCGCGGTTTCCTCACCACAGATGTAGGCGCCCGCGCCGGTGTGGGCCGCCAGATCGAAGTCCCAGCCGCTTCCAAACACGTTTTTTCCAAGAAAACCCCGGGAGTAAGCTTCCTCGATGGCGCGGCTCACGATGTTGTAGAGGTAGCGATACTCCCCGCGGACATAAACGTATCCCTGGTGGGATTCTATGGCCCGTCCGGCGATGACGATGCCTTCGATCAACTGGTGAGGATCATATTCGAGCAAGGGCCGGTCTTTGCAGGTGCCCGGCTCGCTCTCGTCGGCGTTGCACACGATGTATTTCGGCTTCGGGGACTGGCGCGGCACAAAGCTCCACTTCATGCCGGTGGGGAATCCAGCGCCCCCGCGGCCGCGCAGGCCGGACTTCTTGACCTCCCCGATCAACTCGTCGGAACTCATGGTCTTGAGCGCCTTCTCCGCCGTCGCATACCCGCCCCGCTTCAAATAGTTCTCCATCGAGTTGGAGTCGGCATCGCTCATCCCGGCGGTCAAGACGCGCGTCGCCTTGGGATGGGCTGCGTTCTGGCGCCGGAGCGGCGTGGATTCCACCGCGACCGCGCCGGGGCTCTGCTCCGGGCCCTTAAAGGTCTTCAGGTCCGCAAGCAATTGGTCGATGCGCTCCGGAGTCAGGTTCTCATAGAAGTCATAATTCACCTGCATCGCAGGGGCCGTCGTGCAGGCGCCCATGCACTCGACCTCCTCGATCGAGAACAATCCGTCGGCGGTGACTTCGCCGGGTATCAGCCCCGTCCTCTCCTTGACGTGCTCCCAAATCCTGTCGGCACCTTTGAGCATACAGGAGATGTTGGTGCACACTTGAAGGTGGTATTTTCCACGCGGCTTCTTCGTCAGCATCGAATAGAAGGAAATCACCTCTTCCACTTCGAGCGGCGTCAGGTGGAGAAACCGCGCCACGTCGTCGACGATTTCAGGCGTCAAGTGCCCCCTCTCGTCCTGCGCGAACATCAGCATCGGGATTACGGCGCTGCGCTTGGACGGGTAGCGCTTCACAAGGGCTTCAAATCTAATTTGCGTTTCAGGTGAAAACATGGTGTTACGAACTTTTCCCCAAAAACCGGATGGCGACCGCTCCGCGCCGGCTTTGGCACAGGACGGGAGCGTCCTACATTGCGCTTAGGATCAACGACGCCCTAGGGACGCCGCCCCCCCAATATTGCGAACACCGACTCAACGATCAATCTCACCGAGCACGATGTCGAGAGAACCAATCACCGCCACCACATCGGCCACCAACCGGCCTTCGCACATGGAGGCCAGGGACTGAAGGTTCACAAACGAGGGTCCCCGGATGTGCATCCGGACGGGTTTGGGACCGCCGTCGCTCACCAGGTAGTAGCCGAGTTCTCCTTTCGGCGCTTCGATCGCATGGTAGACCTCGCCGACCGGAGGATGAATGCCTTCCGTGATGATCTTGTAGTGATGGATCAGCGTTTCCATCTCGGTCTTCATTTTGTTCCGGTCGGGCAGAACGTACTTCGGGCAGTCGGCTCGAATCGGCCCCGCCGGGAGTCCATCCAGGGCCTGCTGGACAATTTTCTGGGATTGGCGCAGTTCCTCGACCCGGCAGAGATATCGTGCATAGACATCCCCTTCCGTCCGGGTGGGCACTCGAAAGTCAAACCTTTCGTAGCCGCAATAAGGCTCCTTTTTTCGAATGTCGTAGTTGACGCCGGTCGCGCGCAGGGAAGGACCGGAGAGCCCGATCGCGACCGCATCCCGGGCGTTGATCGTCCCCACTCCCTGGGTCCGTCGCAGCCAGATGGGATTCTTCGTGAGGAGCGTCTCGTACTCGTCCACCCGATCCGGAAACTCCTTGATGAATTTCTGGATTCGTGGAACAAGGTCGGCGGGGATCTCGCTGGGCAGCCCGCCCACGCGAAAGTAGCTGGTGGTCAGTCGCCCGCCGCAGGCGGCTTCGAAGAAATTCAGGATCTGCTCGCGCTCACGGAAGCAGTACAGAAACACCGTCATGGCGCCAATATCCATGGCGTGGGTTCCCAGCCACACGAGGTGGCTGGCGATGCGGTTCAGCTCCACCATAATCACCCGGACGTACTGGGCGCGGGGCGGAATCTCGTTCTGGATGCCGCAGAGTTTTTCGACGGCCATGATGTAACCGAGGTTGTTCGACATGGGCGCCAGGTAATCGGTCCGGTCGGTGATAGGCAGGACTTGTGCATAGGTCTTCGTTTCCGACAGCTTTTCCATGCCCGTGTGGAGATAGCCGATGTCGGGACGCGCCTTGATCACGGTTTCGCCGTCGAGCTCCAGCACCACGCGCAGTACGCCGTGCGTGGAGGGATGCTGAGGCCCCATGCTGAGGATCATGGTCTCAGCCTTGCCGGCCGTCGACTCGACCTGCTCGGATTCCAGATTGAAGCGCATCGTTTCCATAAGCTATCTTGTCTGACGACAGCGCCGCCCGGGCCCTCAATCGCTCAAGGTACTGTACCAGCCTCGCTTCGTCGGCGGCTCGGGAGAGGGCGCCGTCTCTTCGTAGCCGAGCATCGGATAATCCTTCCGCAACGGATGCCCGTTCCATTCCTCGGGGCACAAAATCCTGTGCAGGTCCGGATGGTTCTCAAAAACAATCCCAAACATGTCGAACACTTCTCGTTCATGCCAATTTGCGGTGGGCCATACAGAGGTTACGCTGGCCACTTTCCCGTCCTTCTCGGAAATGCGGACTTTGAGGCGCAGTCGCTCCCCGCGGGAGAGGCAGAGGAGATGATAATTCACCTCAAATCGCGGTTCGTCCGGCATCCGATCCACCCCGGTCAGGTCGGCGAGAAAATCAAACTGCAAGGTGTCATCCCCGCGCGCGAATAGGCAGAACTCCAGGATCCGGCCCTTCTCCACCACCAGCGTCGTCTCACCCTGGAAATAAACAACTTCCGTAAGAGCGTCGCCGAATTTCTCCACGAATCGCTTGACGGTGGAATTGCTTTCCAATGCTGGAGGAATCGTCACCATTGTCTATGAAAAGGGCAAGTGTAAGAATTCACAATTTTCAGCAAAAAAGCCTTCCGGCTTTCAATGCAAATCCATTCCCGGGGCGCCGCCCGGCTTGAGTGAACCTTCAATTCTTATTCCAATCGAGTGCGCCCTTTTTCCAGATGTATACATACCCCGCCAGAACGACTAGAATAAAGGTCAACATCTCAAAGAATCCGAAAAAGCGCAATTCCTTGTAAATCACCGCCCAGGGGTAAAGAAAAATCACTTCCACGTCGAAGAGAATAAACAGCATCGCCGTGAGATAGAATTTAACGGCAAAGCGTTCGTGGGCAGATCCGGTCGGACGCACCCCGCTTTCGTAAGGCATCAGTTTCTCGGGTGTGGGCTTGTGCTTCCCCACCAGATACGACAATCCGAGAATGCCCAGGCCGATCAGCGAAACAAGAATGAGTTGAATCAGAATGGGTAGATAACTTCGCAGCATAGCAGATCACGGGAACGACGGGAACCGGGTGTGGAAAGGCCGAAACGAGGAATATACGTTTTGCTTTTGTGAGGTGTCAAGATTTTTGTTGCCAAAAATCAGACTGATCTTCCATATAATGAGGGTGCCACTTATTGCCATCACCGGAGGCTCACCTAACGGACGATGATCACAGGACTCAATACCGCAGTCACGTTCAAAGAACACGATTATCACGTGCAAACGGAAGACCGTGGGCGCGACAATCCCGTGATTGAATCGATAATCTACCAGGGAGGGGCCATTCTCGGCTCGAAGAAGGCCTCCTACAAGGAGTTACTGGAATCCGGATCCTTCACCGAAGATAAATTGCGAGCGCTGCTTGAACGGCAGCACTATGCCATCGTTCAGGCCATTCGAACGGGACGGGTCACGGCCCGACAGCAAAAACGGTCACGGCCCAAGGCTCGCCCTCTTCCCCCGGACACCCTGATTACACCCCATGTGGAATTGTTCAGCCCGGAGCTGGACGAGAACACCGATGAAGAGCTGCGGGAAATGCGCATCCGCATCATTGAAACTTTCAACGCCAAACCGATCCCGAATGCGGAGGTTTTTGTGGAGTTATTTGGCAAGGGGATCCAGACCCAGCGGCTCTCCGGCATCACGGATGACGAAGGCTTTCTGAGCCTGAAGATCGATGTCCCGCTTTCGCACCGGGTGGCTGCTGCCATGCTTTTCCGCGTCGACAAGCCTGACCCGAGTCAGGAACTCAAGGTCCTCTTTGTGAAAACAGAGAAAAATAGCGGGTCCAAAGTCTGATCGAACCCGCGTGACCTCAACAGGAGACGAGCCCAACCACCATGATCCACGTCATCCTCAACGGCGATGAAATCCAGGTGCCGGAAAATCTTTCCCTAAGCGATTGCGTCGTCCACCTGGGATTGCCCGCGGAGAGAATCGCGATCGAACACAACCGCGAGATTATTAAACGAAAGGACTGGGGCTCCAGGGAAGTCAAGCAGGGGGACACCATTGAGATCGTGCACTTTGTGGGGGGAGGGTAGCTTCGCGCGGACCAGGATGCCCGGTATCATCCGATGGAGGGCGAGGCCGGATCCTGACCCTCTCAAAACCCCAAGAGCATAACCATGACCTAATTCCTCCGGGCGTGGCATCACCACCTTTCCGCTTTCAGTCTCAAAATCGGTCCAAATCTTTCAGAATCCGCTCAGCGGGATCCTTCCTGAAGCACACCTCCGCAATAGTCATTTCGCCAATTCCAGATATCCTTTTTCAGTTCCATAGAATCTAAAGGGTTGTAAACGGGATCAGCAAGACCAGAAGTTGAACCCCCAAAGGAAGGTGAACATAAATGAATTCCAAGGTTTCCCTGCAACAATTGAAGCAACAATCCGGGATGCGAATGCGCATTTCGGCAATCGGGCTCACTGCGGCGGCAACGCTGGCCATTCTCGGTGCCACCTTTGTTCCGACTTCCCTTCTGGCGAAGACACCCCCCGAAGTCACTCTCACCGTCACGGTTGGTGGCGCCAAGTCGATCCCGACGCTCACCGCCTCGAACTTTGTGGTGACGGACCATGGCCAGATGCAGAACGTTCAGGTTCTGGCGGGGCCACCTCTTCAGTCACCGCTCCATGTGGCCCTGGTGGTTGAGGAAGGGACCGCTCCATCCCTGAACAATCAACTGGCCAACCTGCGTCGGTTTATCGAGCAATTGCCTGCGGGTACAGACGTCATGATCGCGACCATCGACCGCAATCACGCCAACCTGGTGGTCCCGTTTACCACCGATCTGAGGCGGGCGGCAAATTCCATTTCAATTCTCAAAGATGTCCCTTCCGAGGTTCCGCTGAGTGCTTTTGTATCGCTCTCCGATGTCATCGGGCGATTCAAGGGGCTCGACGGACGCAAAGAGATTGTGATGGTAGGTCCCGGCTACGACACTCTACAGGAAGAAATCAGTCCTTCGTCCAACATGGACCTCCAACAAGCCGAAAGAAAAGCACGAGAAGAGAACGTCGTGGTCCACACCATTTGGGTCCCTTCCGCCGTCCCATTCTCACGGCTCTTTGATTTGTCGGGATCGTCGAACATGGCGGACCTGGCCGAGGCGACCGGAGGTCTGTCCTTCTGGAACATCGACCGCAGTGTCGTCCAAGACCTGACGGCCCGGCTCAACACCATCCAGGAGGCCTTCAACCAGCAGTACGTTCTTCGGTTTACTCCTGATATTCCCTTCAATCAGTCCCACAACATTCGAGTCAAGTTGAAGGATGTCCAGGAAGCAAATGAGATTAAGGTGAATTTTCCCAAGCGCTAAAATACCCTGACCTCAGAACAGGGGGAGCGGAGCATTCAAGCCGGATGTCATGCTTATCTGACCCGTCTCTCCCCCTGTCCCCTTATCCTTTGACGCCTGCAGTATCTCCCTCCCCCTGGGACCTCCCTTTCAAATAAAATCTAAATTGTCTATTCCAGTCCGAACATTTCCGCTTATTTGAGCGAATATAGGGTAGGAGGCTCATTGATGGAGTCCGATCCCAACGACCTGAAGATCGCGGAAAGGTTGCGGAAATGCGATGTTGAGGTGTTCCAAGACCTCTATCGGACCCACAAGGCACGGCTGTCCAGCTTTCTGCGCCATTACTTAGGGGATGCGAGTGCCGCCGAGGATGTCGCCCAGGAAGTCTTTCTCTATCTATGGAAAAAACCGAACGGGTTTAATCCGGGGCGCGGGACCCTGAAAGGCTACCTGTTCGGGATGGCTCGCCATCGCGGCGTTGAGTGGTTGCGACAGCACTCTTCCCGGGAGAACCCGAGTGCTTTGGAACCCATAGAAGAGGGAGTTGAGACCGGCTTGATCCTGGAGCAAGCCTTGGAAAAGATGGAGCCGGATCTGCGGGGCTTGCTCTGGCTCCGCGAAGTGGAGGGATATTCCTACTCAGAACTCTCTCAAATCCTGGAAATTCCCATGGGTACAGTGAAGTCACGCCTATTTGCTGCGCGTGAAGATCTGAGGTGTAAGTGGCATGGGCGCCGCCCATGAGTTCGGGAGGATGTATGGACTGCGAACAAGCGGGACCTTTTGTTTCAACGTTACATGATGGGGAAAGTGTGCCCCCCGAAGCGGCACAACACATCATTGATTGTCCGACCTGCTCTCATCGGCTGCGGGATTATGCTGAAATCGCTGCGGAGCTGCGCCTGCTCGCCAGCGCCCAAAGCCACCCAGCAGAAGGCCGGATCCAACTTCCATCGCCGCCGCGAATCCGGGGACGGTGGCTCTATGCATTGACGAGGGGCGTTTCAGTCCCGCGCTTTGCGGTTGTGCTGACTGCACTGCTCATCGTCGGATTGAGTGTGGGTCTGGGATTGGCACAGAACGAGGGTCCCTGGTTTCAGTTTGACATCAGCAGCCCTGACGACACCAGCAGTGCCGGAGGTGTGTTGAGGGCCGGTACCGGTGGGCAAGGCAATCTCAATGTTTCAAAGTTGAGCGGCTCAGACACCCAAAAGGCCTCATGCCTTTTGCGTGTGCTAGAAATCAAGAGTGGATCTGTGCGACTGGAGATCCGCGTGGGATTGTTCCCCCTCGCCGCCACAAACCAGGCCATCATTGCCTCTCTCAAGACTGCTCCGCCGCAGGAGTACTGGTATGTCTCCGGAGAAACCCTCCGAATCCCCGTCAACGGCTTTGGCGACCTGAAACTAACGGGCCGAATCTCGAAAGAAAGATCCCTTGTGGGTTTCAAGGAGAGACCCCTGGTGTTGGAAGAGAATGAAGTCGCCCTTCGGGGACCTGTTCTTGTCAAAGAAAAACAGCTTGTGTCCACGATGCCGGTGGACTTCGGGGTGACTGCTTCAGGAAACGATGCCGCAGTCGCCTTTTATGCTCCCCAGGAAGGATTATTCGTTCTGGCACTGCACCCCTTCGAGGGAGCCATCGAGGGACGGGGCTACTGGGGCCGGCTGCAGTTCAATTTAGACGGAGCGGATTATACAGTGTTCTCGGCAACACCGATCACGGGGGGCTCACAGCCCCGATCCGTATGGATCCACCGGTATTGGATCTCGGGAGGGGAGGATTCTCCTGTGTTCTCTGGCGATCTGTCCCATCTGCTGCAGGACATAAGAATGAAAAAGTGACAGGGGGCTGTCCGGACAGTTCTTTTGGTCGCGAGTACTGATCGCCGTGTCTCTCGCGGCCCCTCCAAATTCGGTTGCCTCCGGTCAAAAATCTGTGCTAGCCTCTGAGGTGCGTTGGAAGTCATTGAATACCCACCCTAGGAGGTCCGTTATGGCTGAGGCCACTGCCACGGATGTCATCAAAGAACGATTGATGCGGGATAGCGAGGATTTTCGCCGACTGGCTCAAAAACACTCTCGCTATTCCGAGGCACTGGAAAAACTGGCTCACAAGTCTTATCTGACCGAAGAAGAAAAACTGGAGGAAGTGAATCTCAAGAAGCTGAAGCTCCAGATGAAGGATCAAATGGAATTCCTGATCCAAAAGCACCGCCAGCAGCCTGTCGCCAACTGAAGGGTCCCGCGGTTCCAATCACGAACTGCCTTTGCCGACCCACACGGTCGTCGGATCAAGTGGTTCTTACAATCCAAATATTTCGGAAACAAAGTGGGGGTGAAGAGCCCCCACTTTTTGTTTCTCCCTTCAGCCGGCCTGCACCAGGCCTGGAGCCAAACCTGAGACAGCCCGCTTGCATATTCTCTCATCGTCAGGAAAGGTTGATTTGGGACCCGCATGAGAATCGCTAAGGACGCGTGGATCTTTGTGCTTCCCCTCCTCGTCGCGACCCTCCTCCTTTATTTTTTGCACTGGTTGGCTGCCTCCGGGGTGGTCCTCGCGCTCACCTTGTTCATCCTGTATTTTTTTCGGGATCCGGAACGGAAGATCCCGAACGATCCGCTCGCGGTCGTCTCTCCCGCCGATGGTCGCGTCATGGAAGTCGAACCCGTAACTATCGAGGGGGCGTCACAGATCCGGATCGGGATCTTCCTGTCAGTTTTTGACGTCCACATCAATCGCTCCCCCATCGCCGGGCGGGTCACTTCGGTGCGATATCAAAAGGGAAGATTTGAAGCGGCCTTTAAGAAATCTGTGTCGATCGAGAACGAACAGAACCGATTGACCATCGCCGGAAGGACCGCAACCGTGGAGGTCGCTCAGATCGCGGGTTTGATTGCACGTCGCATTGTGTGTTACAAAGGAGAGGGAGACACGGTCCTCCGCGGGGAACGCATCGGATTGATCAAGTTTGGATCCAAGACGGATTGTCTCCTGCCGCCCGACGCCGAGGTGAGGATCAAGGTTGGCGATCACGTGCGTGGGGGGGCGAGCACGATTGCCCGATTGAAGGGGGAGTAATCAGCCGTTATGGGCGCGGGAGCGCCTGGATTCATCCCCCCGGCCGGGATCGCGGCCGGCTCCCCGGACGGCACATTCATTCTGCCATGGACATGGACGACCTCAACTACGAGCCGATGAAGGGACCCCGCCCCGCCCGGAGCAAGCGATTCCGGCGCGGTATCTACGTCCTCCCCAGTATCTTTACTACAGCCAATATCTTCTGCGGCTTTTACGCCATCATCAGTTGCATGAAAGGCGATTTCAATGCCGCGGCGGTCGCGATCGGATTGGCGATCCTGTTTGATGGCTTGGATGGACGGATCGCCCGGATGACGAACTCCACCAGTGCGTTTGGCCTGGAATTTGATTCCCTCGCTGACGTCATCACTTTCGGTATTGCCCCCGCGGTGCTGGCGTTCATGTGGGGCATCCGTTCGGTCGTGCCAGTCGAAGGGTCCCACGCTGCCAAAAACATTAATCAAATCGGCTGGGTGATTTCCTTTGCCTATCTCATTTGTGGCGCCGCGCGGTTGGCCCGATTCAACATCCAGAGCGGGACTCCCGAGCTCACTGCCCATTTGCCCAGGAAGAAGCATTTCGTGGGGATGCCCATTCCGGCCGCGGCGGCATTCATTGCGGCCGTCGTCCATTTCATTTCGGGCGTCTTTAAGTTCAACAGTCTCACGGAATGGCAGGTCAGCGCGGCGTGGATCGCCATCCTCGCGGTGCTCGCCTTCCTTATGGTTTCCACGATCCGGTATCCGAGCTTCAAGGAACTGGATTTGCGCAGCCGCAAGCCCTTCGTGCTGGTCATTGGAATCGCCTTGTTGATCGGGGCCATCTATTACTATTCGGAGTACGTCCTGCTCATTCTCGCATCCATTTACGCATTTTCAGGCCCGTTTTCCAAGATCCTTGGCATGCTGCATCCCCGGCGAACCATCGCAGACCGTAGTCCGCAGGAGCAGACTCATCGCGCCTCGTCATGACCGAATGCCGCGTTCAACGCAGATTCGGAAGATGGGTTCTTCGCTGTGGCCACCGGTCCTTTAGCACCGTCGGCCGGAAGCAATCGTTGCGCTGCCTTGCTGGATTCTGACTCTTATGACGACTCTTGACGCCGTTCGAACCGGCTTTCGCATCGCCCGTCGATATCCGGGCATCGGCGCCATTGAGACGATTTGGCGTACCGCATTCACCATCCTTGTCCTGCTGTTCATCCTCATTGGGTCCAGCTTTTTTCTCAAGAATGTGATCCTTTCCGATCCCGAGCTCAAAATGCTCCGTTCCGGCATCCCCGTTATTGTCTCAGCGGAGGTTCAACAATTGGTGATTCGCTATGGACCGGATCTTTGGCACTTGTTTCTATTCGTCTGCATCCTGTCCGGTGTGATGTGGCTGCTGTTTGCCTCGATTTTCCGCCCGGGCATCGTCGGGATGCTCGCGGAGGCCTTCCATTTGGAACGGGAAGACGGAATCCTGAATTCCGCCGGCCGCAGTTTTGCGCGGGATCTTCGATCCTTTTGGGGCCGCATCGGCATGGTGAATGTGACGTATATGTTTTTTTCAGCCCTCGTCGTGATCCTCAGCGCGGGGGTGTTCTGGGGGTCAATCCTGCTGGGGTCTCATCTCCCTGACGTCATCGCCCCGTGGGTGACGATTGTGTGTGTGACGGTGGGACTCACGCTGATGTTCTTCATGTGGGCCCTCATAGACCTTGTCACTGACATGGCGCAGATTGCAGTGGTCTTTGAAGGGCTTCCTTTCACCGCGTCGATTCGTCGCACCGCTGAGATCATCCAAAAGAGGATTGGCGCCGTCATTGGAATCGGCCTTATCATTTTTGTCCTGCGATGCCTGTCCGGTCTCATCTTTGGTTTACTGAACATGGCCGCTAATTTTGTTTTGGGCGCAGTGTCGACGCCGCTGGCGATTGCGACCAGCGCGGTCTTCTGGTTTGTCCAGAGCGTTTTGTTGTATTATCTTTTTGTGGTGAACCTGGCAAGCTTTGCCTGTCTTTTCGAACCTCAAACGGTTAGTGCTTCTCATCCCCTTCCCCATCCCGAGAAAATAATCTATGAGCACTGATATTCAATCCTACTTTTCCGAAGATGCGCGGGTCATGCGCGAGAACGTGATTCGTGCGATGTCGAAGTTTGCCCTGAAACAAGGCATCATCGCCTTTTCCGGAGGCATGCCCAATCCGGAGACTTTTCCAATCGCCGAGATTTCGCAGTTTGCCCAGGAGATCCTGCGGGACGAGGGCGCCAACGCGCTGCAATACGGTCTGACCGTAGGCCATACCAAGCTGATCGAGGCGCTGTGTCCGTTCATGGAACGGCGGCAGGTCAGGGGGGTACGCCCTGAAAACATCATCATCACCAATGGTTCCGCGCAAGGGATCGACCTTTTGGGCCGTGTCTTCCTGGATCCCGGCGATGTCGTTCTATTTGAATTGCCCAGCTATGTAGGCGCCATCGTCTCTTACACCAACTACCGTGCCACCCTGGTCGGGGTGAGGCACGATGAGGGTGGAACCGTGCTCGAGGACCTTGAAGAAAAGATTCTGCAGGTCCGACGGACCGGGCGGCGCATCAAGCTCATGTACTCCATCCCGAATTTTCAGAATCCCTCCGGGGTGACCTTGCGATGGGAGCGTCGCCACCGGCTTCTGGAGATCCTGGAGCGTCACAACATCCTTCTGATCGAGGATGACCCGTACGGGGAAATTTACTTCACCGGGGTGGATCCCGCCTCGCTGGTTCCGATCAAGTCGTTCGACACCGAACAAAATGTCATCTATCTGGGGACATTCTCGAAGCTGCTGGCGGCCGGGCTGCGTGGGGCCTGGACGGTGGCTCACCCCGAGATCATCCGCAAGATGGAGTTTGCCAAGCAGGTGGGGGACATCTGCGGGAGTTCCCTCGACCAGCGGATCATTTACCGGTGCCTGCGGGACAATCTGATCGACCGGCACGTCCCGGTTATCCGGTCCTTCTACGAATCCCGATGCGGGGCCATGCTGGCAGCGCTCGAAAAGTATTTTCCCGGGGAGGTCAAGTGGAACCGACCGCACGGCGGCCTGTTCGTCCTGGTCACCTTCCCCCCGGGTTTCGATACCCTCGCCCTGCTCCAGACGGCGATGGAGGAGTACAATGTGTCCTTCGTGATCGGACAGCCCTTCTTCGTGGACGGTACCGGGACCAACACGATGCGACTGGCGTTTTCCAAGGAGACGGAATCCAACATTGATGAAGGCATTCGCCGTCTGGGAGAGGCCATCCGAAAACACCTCCCGGAGATCGAGCGGTCTCCAAAAGAGGTGATTGCGCGGTAGCAAAGAGGAACCTCCTACGCCCCACGCCACTCAGGAAAAAATTCTTATCCTGGATTTTGGGTCGCAATACACCCAGCTGATTGCGCGGCGTATTCGTGAACTCCACGTTTACTGCGAAATCCTCCCCTGCACCTTCCCCTTTGAAAAGGCCATGGAACAACAGCCGCAAGGCATCATTCTTTCGGGAGGGCCGGATTCCGTGCTGGCAGAAAGCTCGCTCCGGTGTGATCCACGGTACCTCACATTGACTCAGGGCCCCGGCAAAAAATCGGCCCCTGTCCTCGGGATCTGTTACGGCCTTCAATTGATGACGCACGAACTGGGCGGGCAGGTGGGAAAGTCAGAGCGCCGGGAGTATGGCCGGGCGGAGCTCGCGGTCTGCGGGGAAAGCAAGCTGTTTGAAGGCGCCGAAAAGACCTCAACCGCCTGGATGAGCCATGGCGATCATATCGCCCAGCCGCCGCCGGGATTTAAGACCGTGGCGACCTCAGGGGACATCATTGCGGCCGCCGAAGACACGCAACGAAAGCTTTATGGCCTCCAGTTCCATCCCGAGGTGGCCCACACGGAGCAGGGCCGCAAGATCCTGGAAAACTTCGTCCTGAAGATTTGCGGTTGCCACGGCACCTGGACGCCGGCGAGGTTCGTGGAAGAAGCGGTTCAGCGGATCCGAGAGCAGGTGGGAGAGGCGCGAGTGGTCTGCGCGCTGAGCGGCGGCGTCGATTCCACGGTCGCAGCGACCATCGTCCATCGGGCTATCGGGGATCAGCTCACGTGTATCTTCGTCAACAACGGGGTGCTCCGGAAAGATGAGTACACCAAGGTCCTGGAGCGATTGTCGAATCTGGGCTCAATACGCGAGGACAAGCGGAAATTGAACATCGTCGGTATCGACGCGAGCGGGCTCTTTCTTCAGAAGCTTCGCGGAGTCACCGACCCGGAACAGAAGCGCAAAGTCATCGGGGCCGAGTTCATTGCAGTATTCGAACAGGCCGCGCGGGAGCTGGCGTCAAAGCATCCTGCCGGAAAACCACCCCTGTTCCTGGTGCAAGGAACCCTTTACCCGGACGTCATTGAGTCGGTCTCGGTGAAGGGGCCCTCGGTCACCATCAAGTCGCACCACAACGTGGGTGGGCTCCCCGAGAAGATGAACCTGAAATTGATCGAACCGCTGCGCGAATTGTTCAAGGATGAAGTCCGTGAGGTGGGCCGCACTCTCGGCCTGCCGGAAGAAATTCTTCAACGCCAGCCCTTCCCCGGCCCGGGCCTGGCCGTCAGAATCCTCGGAGAGGTCACCGAAGACGGTCTCCGGATTCTGCGTGATGCCGACGAAATCGTGGTGGACGAAATCAAACGGGCCGGGCTGTACACCAAGATCTGGCAGTCCTTTGCCGTGTTACTGCCTGTCCAGTCGGTGGGGGTGATGGGGGATGCACGCACCTACGAGAACGTTGTCGCCATTCGCGCGGTCCATTCCCTCGACGGCATGACCGCCGATTGGGTCCGTCTGCCCTATGAAGTCCTCGAAAAAACCTCCTCGCGCATTGTCAACGAAGTCAAGGGTGTCAACCGCGTGGTCTACGACATCTCCTCCAAACCGCCGTCCACGATTGAATGGGAATAGCGGGTTGGAACCGCGGAGGCGCCAAGGCCTTTGCGCTCTCGGCGTCTCCGTGTTTCAATCAACTTTTCATTTCTCGAACAGCTCACTGGACGGGACAATCCGAAGCTTGTCGAGGTTCACGGTGAGCTTGAGATCGACAAGAACCTTGTCATCTCGAAGGACATCCCCGGAAACAGGCCCCGCATATTTGATCGGGGAGGACTGGTTCTCCGCCAGCGCCGTTTTCAGAGGCTCGGCGTCGCGGGTAATGATGGCGACGTCGAAATTCTTGTCCTGGAGGTGCTTCTTGACGGCGGCATTCACCTCCTCCACCTTGAGCGCCTTCAACTCCCGCTCCACCCGGTCGGGAAAATATTCGATGCCATAGAATTTTGAATCCAGCAGTGTCCCCAACCTCCGCGAGAGGGTCTGGTTCCACAGCTTGGAATAATTCAGCAGGAATTTCCGCTGCTGCTCAAACTGCTCCTGGGTCAGTCCTTTCCGGACAAGCTGTTGAACCTGGTACAGGGCTGCGCGCAGTGCGAAATGGGCGTTCTGCGGCTCGACCGGACGAATCCACACGCTGAAGAACTGCTGGCGGCGGGGAATGTTCGGGACTGGAAACGTGGAGCCCCCATCCTGGATGAAATTCTCGACGTAGGCGTAATCGCCATAGTTCAATCCTCTCAAACCCCGAATGTAATTGAAGAGCACACCGTTCTGCGTCCGATGTTCTCCGAGGTACGAACTCGCCACCATCAAAGCGTAAAAATCCTTGTCGGCGCGCGTGACGTCGACGGGGCACCCGAACGAGATGGCGATGGCGCGATTTTCCTTCTTCACAATATCGATCTGAACATCCTTGATCGGCGCCGGCTTGGGCAGCGCGACCGGAACGACCCTCCCCGCCGGCAATTTTGCAAAGTCGGTTTTCATGTTTTGGATGAAATCCGGCCTGTAGCCTCCCGCGATACCCAGAGTGATGTTGTCGCGGGTGTAAAATTTCTTGTAGTACGCCTTCACATCGTCCAGCGTGATCGATTTCAGACCCTCCACCGTCCCTTCCGGGGTGTGGCCATAGGGATGATTCGCATAGAGCATGGCCTCGAGTGATTGCTTGCCGAGATCCTCGTCATCATTGAACCGCAAGGTGTTCTGCAAATAATTCAGCAACTCATCTTTATTACGTTTGAAATCACTCTCATCAAAACGGGGCTGAAGGAGAAGGTCGGCGAAGATCCTGTAAAATCTAAGGAGATTGTCCTTATGGATGTTGGCGATGAAGACGGTGACTTCCTTATCTGACTGCGGCGCAATCGATGCCGCCCATGGATAAAGCGTGTCGACGATCTGCTTGTAGGTCATGTCCCTCGTGCCGCCCTGGCCGATCATCAGGGCCGTCAGCGCGTTCAGACCTTCTTTTCCCTGGGGATCGTTAATCGATCCGGCATGGATGAGGATGCGGAAGGAAACCAGCGGGGAGTTGGCACTGGGAAGTTCCACCACCGAGGGGGAAGTCATCGCCGCCTTGGCCGGGGGAGGTGTCTTCCCGGGAGCCGTCGGCTGTGCCATCAAAGACGAACCCACGGACAGGAACAGGATGAATAGAACCATGAACAGGAGTTTGTGATGTTTCACTTTGCACCTCCAAAAGACAGCGTCACGACCGTCTGGTTTTCAGGGCGGAAGTACTTCTTCGCCACTTCCTGCAACTTCTCCGGGGTTACACGGTCATACAAAGCGTAATACCGGTTTACGGCCTGCGGTTCACCGGCAAGCTGGACATACAGGGCCAGCTGGCTGGCGATGCGAGACGGGGTGTTCAGGCCCATCACGTAAGAATATTTCAAAAAAGATCGGACGCGTGCCATTTGAGTCTCAGTGAACGGCTGGGTCTGCGCTGCGTCGAGGGCGGATTCGATCTCCTTCCGGACGTTCGCCCCATCTTCCGGATTCTTCACCCGGGTCGAAATCGTGAAGAGATACGGATCGCGGCGCTTTGCCCAACCTCCTCCGAGTTGGTCGACCTCCTGCTTTTCAATCACCAGTTTCTGGTACAAGGCGGAGGTTTCGGAAAACATCAATTGTGAAAGCATATCGAGGGCGGGCCCATCCAGGTTCGTGTCGCTGAAAGCCGGCACGTGATAGGCCAGGACCACGTAAGGCAGCGTCCGGTTCTTCCAATCGATATGGGCGCCGCGGGGAGCCGTCTGCTCCTGCTCGGGGGGCACCTCCAACTTGAAGCTGCCCCGCTTCCAGTTGCCGTAGTACTTCTTTGCCATTGCCTCGGTCGTCTCCGGCTTTATATCCCCCACGATGATCAAGGCGCAGTTTTCAGGGCGGTACCACCGGTCAAAGAACTTCAGGCTATACTCGTATTGGTTGGGCATGTCTTTGATGTCCGCCAAAAAGCCCATGGTGGTGTGCCGGTAGGTATGCTCGCTGAACGCCGTGTCACGAAGCTTTTCGAAAATGGATTGAAAAGGAACCGAGTAATTCTTGTTGTACTCCCCCATGATCGATCCCGCCTCGGTTCGAAAGGCCGCTTCTGTGTACTTGAGATTCCGGAAACGGTCCGACTCCAGGTCCATAATCGTCTCCAAGGCCGAGGAGCTGGCGTTGATGTAATAAGTGGTCACGTCGTCGGAGGTGGAGGCGTTCGTATCGGCGCCGATCGATTTAAGCGTGTCGTTGTATTTCTGCTCAGAGTATTTTTCAGTCCCGCGAAACATCATGTGTTCGAAGAAGTGCGCAAATCCCGAATGTCCCGGCTCGACTTCATTGCGCGAGCCGGTGCGGACCACCGTGTAATAGGCCACGACGCCAGGGCTGTCGTAGGGAACGACAATCACGGTCAGCCCGTTCTCCAGGACGGCTTTGTGGATTGAGAATGGAAAGATGTCGCCGGCCGAAAAAGAAATCGAGCTCCCCAAAACCATCAGGATAGAGACAAACCCCACCAAGGCAATCATTGATCTCCCGAACTGGATCGGGAGCTTGAACGAAGTCATGGATTTCCTCCTCAACAAGAATTGAATGAGCACCAGGAAAGGCCACAAGATCCGGAAAGGACTCCCTGAAACTGTTCCCTGAGTCTAGCACAGGTGGATGCAAGGGAGGGCAGCGGATCGGGATCCCGGTCTGAAAGCATCCCCCCGAATGGAATTCCACGCCCGGCCTCCCCGGAACAGGATGCCTCACTTAAACTCCTAAACCCGAAGCACGATTCTGTCGATAAGGTTCATCGGGTTAACGAATGTCCATGATGGGGTGTTCCGCTGGTCGTTTGAGGTGTGAGAGCACAGCAGCAAGGGTGTCTGGATACCGCCCGAGACCCAGGAGGAACGGGATCCGGGGATGGCGGCCCTGCAAGCTGACGGAAGCTTTGGATCGTCTGGGAAGAGAGCCACACCTTGATTGATGGATAGGACATACGAACTGACCGGCACTCGACTCCATGGGCAAGGCTCGCGCGTTAGGGAAGCTCTATTCATCCTGAAGGAGGCACCATGAGAAACTGGACTGTCCGTAGGCGAATCATCTTTGGCTTCTCTGCCGTGATCCTGATCATGATCATCCTGAGCGGCTTCGCTTACATGCGGCTTGCTTTCATCAAAGCCGAGGCAACTCGCATTACGACACGCTACATCCCCGGTCTCTATCTTCTGGGGCAACTCGAAGCCACCTCCAATGCCAATTTTGCTTTGACGCACAAACTGGTGATCTCGGAAGATGCCAAGCAAAAACAAGTGTATCTTGCGGGGATCCAAGACAATCGAGCCAAGATCACTAATCTATACACGCAATATGAAGCCACCATCGGCGATGTGGAGACCCAACAGCATTATGATGCCATGGTCAGCGCCCGAGGACGCTACCTCGGGCCTTCTCGAGCCCTCATGAGCGCCAGCCAGAATTCCAAAGATAAGGCGGCCTTAAGTCCTCTACTTGACCAGCTTACCCAAACGCATCAGGCATATTTGAATGTAATTCAAGAAAACGTCGAACATAACAAGCAGAACGTCGACGCGGCAGGGACCAGGATTCGAGACCTCGTGGGCGGGGCCCAAAACAGCCTGCTCCTCGGCTTACTGATCGGTTTTCTTCTCGCCTCGACGAGTGTGTATCTACTTGTAAGGGCCATCAACCAACCCTTGCGGCAGCTCGTGGCTGCCTTCAACGTCATGCGTCAAGGAGATTTTTCTCAGCCCCTCACCCTGGTGCGGCGGGATGAATTTGGGATGCTGGCTGAAGGTCTCAATCTGATGAGAACCGCGCTGGCTTCGCTGATCGGCCAGGTGCAGCGTTCAGGCATCCAGGTGGGCACTTCCACCACCGAAATTGCCGCCAGCTTCAAACAGCAACAGACCACGGCCAGTGAAATAGCCGCCACCACCCGGGAAGTCGGCGCCACCGCCAAGGAAATCTCGGCGACTTCAAAGGAGCTGGTGAAGACCATGAAAGATGTTACTGAAGTGGCGGAGAGAACGGCGACCCTGGCGGGGAGCGGTCAGGCGGACCTCGCCCGTATGGATGCGACCATCCGTCAAATCACAGAGGCCTCTGGCTCTATTTCGTCAAGGCTGGCGGTCGTGAGTGAAAAGGCTGGAAACATCACCAAGGTGGTCACCACGATTGCCAAGGTGGCGGACCAAACCAACCTCTTGTCTCTCAACGCCTCCATCGAAGCCGAGAAGGCAGGCGAGTATGGGCGCGGGTTTGCGGTGGTCGCCACCGAGATTCGGCGCCTGGCCGACCAAACGGCGATCTCGACTCATGATATTGAACAGATTGTTCGGGAGATGCATGCGGCCGTCTCTGCCGGGGTCATGGGCATGGACAAGTTTTCCGAAGAAGTCCGCCGGGGCGTGGAGGTGGTCAGCCATGTCAGCAGTCAGTTGACCCAGATCATTCAACAGGTGCAGGCCCTGACCCCGAACTTTGAGTCGGTCAACGAAGGGATGCAGTCCCAATCCCAGGGCGCTCAGCAGATCAGTGACGCTCTCATGCAGTTAAGTGACGGGGTCGAGCAGACGGTGGAATCGCTCCGACAGTCGACCCTTGCCATCGGACAACTGAACGAGGCAGCGCACGGGCTGCAAGTTGCTGTCTCTCGCTTCAAGCTGGAGGACTGATTTTTCGATGCTGTTCTTACTCTTTCGACTGGGAAAGGATCGATACGCCCTGGAGACAGGCTCCGTCGTGGAAGTCCTGCCGCTGGTCCACTGGAAAACCGTTCCCGGGACGGTCGCGGGGGTGGCGGGGGTGTTCAACTACCACGGCTCGCCTGTTCCGCTAATTGATCTGAGGGACCTCGCACTGTCCAAACCGTCCCGTCGCTGGATGAGCACCCGCATCATCGTCGTGGAATACACCGGCGATGTCCAGGAGCGACATTTGCTCGGCCTGCTGGCAGAGAGAGCCACCGAGACGATCCGGCGGTCGGAAGAGGAGTTCTTCGATTCCGGGATTTCTGTGGCCTCGGCGCCGTATCTTGGTTCTGTCACCATGGACGATAGAGGGATTATCCAAAGGGTGGAGGTCAAGCGCCTGCTTCCGCCTTCCGTACTGAATGAATTGTTTCAACTGCCTTTGGAGCCGCTCTGATGTGCCACGCAGAGATCGAGAACCTGCTCCGCTCCGCCATCGGCCTGGATGCCAGCACCATCGGCCGGCCCGCCATTGATCAGGCCGTGCGGCACCGCATGGCCAAAAACGGGTTGAAACAAATGGGTCAATACTGCGAAAAGGTACGCAGTTCCGAGGCTGAACTGCAGGAATTGGTCGAAGCCATCGTGGTGCCTGAGACCTGGTTCTTCCGGCACCGGGAAGCGTTTGTCGCCCTCGCAAACCTGGGGGTCAAGGAGTGGTTGCCAACCCATCCGAACGGCGTCCTGCGGCTCTTATGCATCGGGTGTTCCACGGGGGAAGAGCCCTATTCGATCGTCATCGCGCTGCTTGAAGCCGGCCTGCCTCCCGAGCGATTCCGGGTCGATGCCATCGATATCAGCTCGCAGGCCCTTGTCGCGGCCAAGCACGGCGTGTTCCATGACAATTCCTTCCGGGAAGGGGACCTGAGCTTTCGAGAGCGCTATTTCCGCCCCACTGCAGACGGACACCACTTGGTGGACTCCATCCGTCAGCAGGTTCACTTCCAGCAACGCAACTTTTTGGCGGAGGATTTTTATTGGGGGACCGAGGCGTACGACATTGTTTTCTGCAGGAACGTCATCATTTATTTGGAGCGCTCCGCGCGCGAACGCGTGCTGAAATCACTGGATCGCCTCGTGGTACCGGATGGAGTGCTGTTTCTTGGCCCTGCGGACACGTTTGTGACGATAAGCAGTAACTTCAAATCTCTTGGTTACCCGGTGGTATTCGGCTTTCGGAAAGGCAACACGATGTCCCCGGAGCATCTCCCCGCCTTTCCTCCGCAAGAAGGGGAAGGCTTCAAGAACCCCTCGGCTCCCGGCCACAAACCGGTTGCGTTTGCTGGAGCCAGACCGCGCATACCGGCGCCGCTGAAAAAGAACCCTCTTCCGGCATCCACCTCCCGGAGCCCGCGGCTGAGTGATCTGGAAGTCGCCCGCCGCCTGGCCGACTCTGGACGGTTAGGGGAAGCCTCGGACCTCTGCCGAGCGTACTTGAAGGAACAGGGCCCTTCGGCGCCCGCTTATTTTCTGCTCGGTTTAGCTCTGGACGGATTAGGAGATTCAAAGGAGGCAGGCGACTGTTACCGCAAGGCACTTTACCTGGAGCCTGATTATTTGGAGGCCCTGATTCACTTTGCCCTGTTGTCGGAAAAAAGGGGAGATCATATCAGCGCGCAACGGCTGCGCGCACGGGCATGCCGTGTCGAGGCGCGCCACAAGCGATGAGGGATGACGCCCGACTCGCCGGGAGCCCCCAGGCGCGTCGTCCAATGAGAGGAAAATGTGATCCATGAGCACTGATGAAGCCAGTGGCGCTCTCTCCCACCCTTCGAGTTCTCCGTTCCGAATGCTGGAGGACTGCTGGAATAAGATAGGGGTGTGGGGAGACGGTTCATGCCCTGAGATGGAGAGAATCGTCCATTGCCGGGAGTGCTCGGTGTTCACCACGGCAGCTGCTCGTCTGCTTGACCGCGACCTGTCGCCGCAGGACCAGTCGCAATGGACAAAGCAGATTGCCGCCGATCGAACGACCCTCGATCCCGGAACAACATCCGTCCTGATTTTCCGGATCGGGAAGGAATGGTTGGCGCTTCCTACCCATGTTTTCCAGGAGGTCGCGGAACAGACCACTTTGCATTCCGTGCCTCACCACCGCGAGGGGCTCCTGAGCGGATTGGTTTGCATTCGGGGCGAGCTGTTGTTATGTGCCTCTCTGGAAAAGCTGTTGGGAATTGAGAGGCAGCCCCATGAGGGACCGTCACATACGGCCAACGTGTATCGTCGGCTTCTGGTTGTGAGCGGCGGCGAGGGGCCCTTCGCGTTTGCCGTCGACGAAGTCCAGGGAGTGTCCTCCTATAAGCCGAAGGAGTTGCATCCCCTTCCCGCCACCATCCCTGAAACATCGGCGCACTATCTGCTCGGTATCCTCTCGTCGAAGGGCAAATCAGTGGGTTGTCTGCATGATGAGCTGCTATTTCATGCTGTGAACCGAGGCTGGGTATGAAGCCGAAGAATCCCAACGATCTGAGTCACCTCTCCATGAGGGAACTCTTCCGTCTGGAGGTGGAGAACCAGACCGCCATCCTCACCCGTGGCTTGCTGCGATTGGAGCATAACCCCCAGGACTCCTCCACCTACGAAACCTTGATGCGGGCGGCTCATTCGGTGAAAGGCGCGGCCCGCATCGTGGATCACAGTATTGCCGTCGAACTCGCCCATACAATGGAAGACTGGTTTGTCGCCGCGCAGCGAGGGAATCTGACGATTCCCCAGGAACAAATCGACATTTTGCTCAACGGTGTCGACCTCCTTACTCGATTGGCCCAGGATTCACCTCCGGACCCGAATGTGTTGAAGGGTGAAGTGGCGGCTTTCCTGACCGCCCTGTCGTCGGTCAAGGCCGTCTCAGGCTCCCCGGCCTCGGGTTCCGTCACGTCCGCTCGACCCTCTGTTCCTGAGACTGCTTGGACCGTCCCCCGACCGGTGGCCGGCCTGAGCCGGGTCCTCCGGGTCGCGCCTGAAACCCTGGATCGACTGCAGGGACTCGCGGGTGAGACCCTGGTGGCCTCTCGCTGGTTTGATCAATATGTGGCCACAATGAAGCAACTCAAAAACCTCCACCAGGGAATGTCCCACTCCCTCGACGTCTTGCAGAATACGCTGATGGAAGGGAAACTGAATGAACGGACAGAAGGCCATCTCATGGAACTGGTCTCCAAGACCGCGGCAAATCAGCTGGCCTTGTCCAGACATTTGGAGGAGATGGAGTCTTTCGATCGCCGGTTTATCAATCTGTCTCATCGGCTTTATGAGGAGGCGCTGGATTGTCGCATGCGCCCCTTTGCCGATGGCACTCAGGGATTCCCCCGAATGGTGCGAGATCTTGCGCGGCGACTCGAAAAGGACGTCCGACTCGAAATCAATGGTCAGGCCACCTCGGTCGATCGGGATATCCTGGAACGGCTCGAGGCGCCGTTGAGTCACCTTGTAAGAAATGCGATTGATCACGGCATCGAATCCCCGGAGGAACGGCGGCAATCCCACAAACCGGAAACCGGCACGATCCGGCTTGAGGCCCAGCACCGGGGCGGGATGCTTGTTATCCTGGTGGCCGATGACGGGCGGGGAGTTGATCCGGAAAACCTCCGAAAAATCATCGTGGAAAAGGAACTGGCCCGGCCGGATGTGGCTCGGAGAATGAATGCCCAGGAACTGCTTGATTTCATGTTTTTGCCGGGATTCACCCTGAAGAACGATGTGACCGAAATTTCCGGGAGGGGTGTGGGGCTGGACGTTGTCCAGTCCATGGTTAAGGAGGTTGGGGGCACGGCGCATGCTTCCACCCGGCCAGGCCAAGGGATGCAAATTGAGTTGCAACTCCCCCTGACGCTCTCGGTCATGCGGGCCCTGCTGGTGGAAATCGGCGGGGAACCGTATGCCCTGCCTTCAAGCCGCATCACCCGGGTTTTGAAAGTTCCCAAGGGGAAAATTGAGGTCCTGGAAGGTCACCAGTTCTTTTCCCAGGGAACTCAGCAAATCGGTTTGGTGACCGCTCACCAGGTACTGGGTTGCAAGGAATCCTGGGGTTTGAGTGATGAAATATCCATTCTCCTTCTCGGGGACGCCAGTCGAATGTTCGGTGTGGTGGTTGATCGCTTCTTGGGGGAAAGGGAACTGGTGGTTCGTCCCCTGGATCCGCGCCTTGGAAAGATCAAAGACATCGTGGCCGCCGCTCTCATGCCGGATGGCTCCCCGGTCTTGATCGTTGATGTGGAAGATTTGATCCGGTCCATCGAAACCCTGCTCAGCGGCGAGCGGTTGGCCCAGGTGCCGGAATTCAGCAGTTCAGGCGGGGTCAGGAAGCAGAAGCGTATCCTGGTCGTGGATGATTCCTTGACGGTGCGCGAATTGGAGCGAAAGCTCCTGGACAGCCAGGGTTATGAAGTGGAGGTGGCCGTCGACGGCATGGATGGCTGGAACGCTGTTCGGACCGGGCATTACGATCTGGTCGTCACGGATGTCGATATGCCCCGGCTAGACGGGATCGGGCTCGTGACTTTGATCAAGAAAGATGCCCGGCTCGCTTCCCTTCCGGTGATGGTCGTTTCCTACAAGGATCGTGATGAGGATCGTCACCGCGGGTTGGAAGCCGGAGCTGACTATTATTTGACCAAGGGGAGCTTCCATGAGGAGGCCCTGTTGCAGGCTGTCGTGGACTTGATTGGGGAGGTCGAGGCATGAGGATTGCCATCGTCAATGACACTCCGATGGCTGTCGAGGTCCTGCGACGGTTTCTGGAAGGGATGCCGGATCATGAATTGGCCTGGGTGGCCCAGGATGGCCAAAAGGCCGTGGAGCTCTGTGCGAAGGATGTTCCCGATCTGATTCTGATGGATCTGATCATGCCCGTCATGGATGGGGTTGAAGCCACGCGGCAGATCATGGCTCGAACGCCTTGCGCCATACTGGTCGTCACGGCCTCGGTGGGGAAGAATTCGGCCAAGGTGTTTGAGGCCATGGGGGCAGGCGCCTTGGACGCTGTTCGCACGCCGATCATGGGAAGCGGTGTCAAAGCGGAAGGGGCCATTTCCCTTTTGAAGAAGATCAGCACCATCAGTCGTCTGCTCGGGAGGCCGAAGGACCGGAAGTTGTTGCCCCCGACTGACCCAATGGCACGGCGTGTCGCCGGCCAAAGGGAACGGCTGGTCATCATTGGAGCTTCCGCGGGAGGCCCGACGGCCCTGGCCAAAATCCTGAGTGGACTGCCCATGGAGTTTCCGGCGGCCATCATCGTGGTTCAACATGTGGATTCTCAGTTCGCACCCAGCATGGTCGAATGGCTGAATGACCAGTCGGCTCTTCCGGTGCACCTCGCGAAGGCCGGAGATTCCCCACAGAGGGGAACCGTCCTGGTTGCAGGATCCAAGGATCACCTTGTTTTTGCCGACTCCACAACGCTCGCTCTCACCTCGGAACCCCGCAACTGTTCTTACCACCCCTCCATCGACGTCTTCTTCGAAAGCGCGCTGAAGCATTGGAAGGGCGAATTGATCGCGGTTTTGCTGACGGGAATGGGACAGGACGGCGCCAGGGGGTTGAAGGCGCTGCGGAATGCCGGGGTGATGACCATTGCGCAGGATCGATTGAGCAGCGTGGTCTACGGCATGCCCAAGGCCGCCGCGGAACTGGATGCTGCTGCCCGGATCCTTCCGCTTGACAAAATCGGAGGAAGTCTGGTCAGTTCTTTTAATCTCCAGGGACCCTGATGAAACCAGAGATACACCGGCAAACTCTATGACTCCTACTGATGCCATGACGAGAAAACCACCCCACGCAGCCTTGAATGACGCCACCCGGGTCTTACTGGTCGATGACCAGGCCCTGGTGGGAGAAGCCGTCCGCCGCTTGTTATCCGATCAGCTGGACATCATGTTTTGTTACTGCCCCGACCCCGAGAAGGCCATCTACCAGGCCAACAAACTCAACCCCACCGTCATCCTGCAAGATCTCCTTATGCCCGGAATCGACGGGCTCACTCTGGTGCGGCGCTTTCGTTCGAACCCCGCCACGTCGGAAGTACCCATCATCGTCCTTTCCACGAAAGACGACCCGCAGGTCAAGAGTCAATCGTTTCTGGCCGGCGCTAATGATTATTTGGTGAAACTGCCGGACAAGATTGAATTGATCGCCCGAATCCGTTATCACTCCAGGGCCTTCCTCAACCAGGTGCAGCGTGCCGCGGCCTACCAGGCCCTCCAGGAGAGTGAGCGAAAACTGTCCGAGAGCAACGCGTCCCTGCTCCTGCTCAACCAGAGACTGGAGGAGGTCAATGGAAGAATATTTGAGATGGCAAGGCGAGACCCGTTGACCGGGCTGGTCAATCGGCGGGTATTGGATGACGAATTGACAAAAAATGCCGAGCGCTCCATCCGTGAAGGTCACCCCCTGACCGCCCTGATCCTGGACCTGGATTATTTCAAATCCGTGAATGACAGCTTCGGCCACAGGGTGGGGGACGCCATCTTAATCGCTGTCGCCGAATTCCTCGCCCGGAACGTCCGTCCTTATGATGTGGTGGCGCGCTTCGGGGGGGATGAATTTGTCATTCTGCTCCCCAGCTGTGGTCTGGAGACGGGGGTTCAAACCGGCGAGAGGATTTGCGCCCAGTTGAGAGCCTTAAAGGTTGTGGACTGTCCCCGCACGATCACAGCGAGCATAGGCGTGGCGGCCCTGCTCCCCGGGCAGTCCACTCAACGTCTTCTGGAGCGCGCTGACACGGCACTGTACAATGCAAAGAAAAACGGCCGGAATCAGGTGATCTCGGAGTTCTCCCTGCAGACGGCCGCCTCGCCTTCCGACCCGTCCCGGCCCGATGACGACCAGGACCCTCCCACCCACACCTGAATTCCATCCTTCCTTAACGCAGCGTTAGGCAAGCCAGACCGGAACCCCGGATCCTGCATCTCCAGGTGAGGATCATTCCGCCCACAACGAAACGCCCCGGAGTCCTCCCTCAGTATCAATTTTGCTACGGCCCGCGCAAGGGCGATGATACAATCCGGATCGTTAGAATGAACTCTCTGAATCTGCCTCACACTGATTTCCGGCGGGAACGGTGTCGTCCGGAGGCGTGCTGAGAGGAGAAGCGGCCCTTGGTCGGTGCGCCCGAGTAGCTAGACAGCGGGATCCCCTCCTCTGCAGACTCCGATCCAGGCAACGCTCCGGTGGGACGAAGAGTTTCAGAGGGCAAGCATCGCTCTCATCTCTCGATTAGGGAACAGGGCATGACCCTTGCACGATTTGTTTACAAGAATACCTTCCGTAACAAGCGCCGGAGTATCCTGACCGTCCTGAGCATCAGCTTCTCGCTTTTGCTCCTGACCCTGATGATCACGGTCTATCGAGGGTTTTATATTGACCAGGGACCGGCTGATTCAGCCCTCCGGCTCATCACCCGACACCGTGTGTCGTTGAATTTCTTCATGCCGTCTTACTATCGTGAAAAGATACGGGCTGTCCCCGGCGTGGTCCAGGTTTCTCCCCTGAACTGGTTTGGCGGCATCTACAAGGACACCAAACCTGAAAATTTTTTCGCTCAATTTGGAACTGACCCGCAGGAGATCTTCAAAGTCCACAACGAGTGGAAAATCCCCTCCGACCAGCTCACCGCCTGGCAGAGGGATCGCGCGGGAACCGTGGTTTCAACCACCCTCGCCAAAAAATACGGCTGGAAGATCGGGGATCGCCTTGTCATCAAGGGCAATATCTTTCCAGTCGATTTGGAACTCACGATCCGGGGAATCTTTGATGCCGGGGAGGAATTCAACTCTTTGCTTTTCGACAAAGAGTATGTGGAGGAAGCCGTGGCCTGGGCCAAAGGTCAGGCGGGCACCTTTGCGATCCGGGTGGCCTCCCCCGATGATGTTTCCCGGGTGGCCGCGGGGATTGACGATACGTTTCGCAACTCCCCGGCGCCGACGCGAACGGAAAGCGAGAAAGACTTCCTGCTCGAGTTTGTCGCGATGATGGGGAACGTGAAGGCCTTTATCCTGAGTATTGCCCTGGCCGTGACCTTCGCCATTCTGCTGGTTTCAGCCAACACGATGGCGATGTCGGTCCGCGAGCGGATTCGGGAAGTCGCGATCTTGAAAACCCTGGGGTTCACGCAGTCGACCGTCCTGGTGCTGTTCGTCGCGGAAGCCATGTTCCTGGCTCTGGTGGGAGGCTTGCTGGGCGCTTTCGCGGCCAAAGGGCTCATCGCGGGCGCGAGCCATTCGCCCATGGGCGACATGATGGCGGGCATGAGGGTGACCGGTTTCACCTTCGTGATCTCCCTTGGTGTGGCCGCCCTGGTGGGATTCGCCAGCGCCTTCGTGCCGGCCTTCCGGGCTTCCCGCTTGAATATCGTGGAGGGCCTGAGGCACATTGGGTGATTGCGGCTTGCGGATTGCCGATTGCGGATTTCAGATTGCGGAGTTGCGATTTTGTTCATGGTTTTGGCCTTTGGAAATTGGTCCTTGGAATTTGGGTTTTATTTGGAATTTGGACTTTGGATTTTGGAATTTGCTCTCAACTTAATTGCAGGGTCCGTTCTTTGGAAATTGGTCCTTGGAATTTGGGTTTTATTTGGACTTTGGATTTTGGATTTTGGAATTTGCTCTCAACTTAATTGCGGGGTCCGTTCTTTGGAAATTGGTCCTTGGAATTTGGGTTTTATTTGGAATTTGGACTTTGGATTTTGGAATTTGCCTTTAGATTATGGCTATTCCCATCACCTATAACATCCGGAACCTGCGGTTGCGATTGGGCGCCACTCTAATGACGGCCCTGGGCATCGCGCTCACAGTCACCGTGGCGCTGTTCATCATGGCCTTGTTGAGTGGTTTGAATAGCGCGTTCAAGACGAGTGGAAGCCCCTTGAACGTATTAGTTCTGCGCAAGGGCTCCACAGCGGAACTGAACAGCACCGTCACCCGGGCTCAGATGCAGGACCTCAGGTATCTGACCGGGGTTTCCCAGGATAGTGCCGGGGAACCTTTGGCCTCCGGGGAAATGGTGGTCGTCATTGTTCTGCCTCGAAAGAATGGTTCTGGAGAAACCAATGTCACCGTGCGCGGGATGACCCCGGTAGGTTTCAAGCTCCGACCCACAGTGCAGTTGGCTGAAGGCCGTTGGTTTACTCCAGGGCAGCGCGAGGTGGTGGTGAGTCAATCGATCCACGAGCGGTTTGACGACACATCGCTGGGAAATTCCCTTGAATTCGGGAAGGGGAAATGGACCGTCGTGGGAATTTTCAATGCGCGGGGGACAACGCACGACTCCGAGATTTGGGCCGACGTGAACCAGATGGGTGCGGACTTCGACCGGACCGAGTACTCTTCGGCCCTGTTGAGGGCCACGGACCCCGTGGCAGCCGACGCATTAAAGCATCGCATGAGCGACGATCAACGGCTCAAGCTCGATGGGATGATCGAACAGGAATACTACGCGACCCAAACCCAATCCGGCAAACCCATCCAGTTTGTGGGCACGCTGGTCGCCATCATTATGGCTATCGGATCCTGTTTCGCCGCGATGAACACCATGTACGCCGCGGTGGCATACCGGTCCCGCGAAATCGCTACGCTTCGCATTCTCGGGTTTTCCCGATCCAGCATCCTGACCTCTTTTGTCATAGAATCCGTGTTACTGTCGATCCTGGGCGGTTCGATCGGGATCCTCTTGATGTTGCCTTTCAACGGCCTGACCACCGGAACCTCAAACATGGTCACATTCAGCGAAGTCGTCTTCAACCTGAGGATCACGCCGGTCGTCGCCTCCACGGCGCTGGGGTTCGCCGTCATCATGGGGCTCTTTGGAGGATTGGCCCCCGCCTGGCACGCCGCCAAAGAGAATATCCTGACAGCATTGAGGGATTAGAAAGTGGAGGCGGTGAAAGCACGGCGCCCTGATCACCCATTTTAGAAATTCATATGCCGATTGACACCAAATACGACGAGCTCAAAAACCTGAAGATTGACCGCGCGAGTGGAACAAACAATGCCTCGGGCTGGTCGAAACGGTACATCCTGATTGGAATCGCCGTGGTGGTGGTATTGAGCCTCTCGATGCTGGCCTACCGGGTCCTGACGCCCGCGGCCACGGAAGTCGAGGTCACCCGCGCGGTGGTGGACAGCGCCACTTCATCTTCCATCATCCTGAATGCGGCGGGCTATATCGTCGCCCACCATAAGATCAATGTGAACTCAAAAGTGACCGGGCGCATCGCCTGGATTGGCGTCGAAAAGGGCGACAAAGTCAAACAGGATCAAGTCCTGGTCCGGCTCGAGGACCGGGAATTCCGGGCCCAGGTGGAACAGGCCCGAGGCACCGCGGCCGCGGCGGCCGCGAGATTGAAGGCCCTGGAGACCGGTTCGCGCCCCCAGGAGATCGCCGGAGCCCTTCACAACCTCGAACAGGCCCGCGCCAATCTCGTCAACGCCAAGGCGACCCTGGATCGAACCCGCGACCTCGTCGCCCAGGGCGTCTTCACGCACCAGCAACTCGACGACGCCATCGGACGCTATGACTCCGCCAGGGAGCAGGCCAGCTCGCTTGAGAAAGTTTATGAGTTGGTGCGTATCGGTCCGCGCCAGGAGGACATCGATCAGGCCCGGGGCCAGCTCGTCGAAGCGCAGGGACAGCTTAATTACGCGGAGACATTGCTGGACGCGACACTCATTCGCGCGCCCGTCAGTGGAACCATTCTTGAGCGCACCGCGGAGAAGGGCGAACTGGTCACGTCGCAATTCGCCAGCGGGGCGGAAGGCGGTCCGCGTGGTTCCGTCGTGACCCTGGCGGACTTGAATGACCTCCAGGTCGAACTCGACATCAGTCAGGACGACTTCGCCAAACTCACCCCCCAACAGCGGGGGATCGTCACGACCGACGCGTTTCCAGACCGAAAGTACGATGGGACCATCGACGAAATCTCCCCGGAAGCAAACCGCCAGAAAGCCACCGTCCAGGTCAAGGTCAAGATCCTAAGTCCGGACGAATACCTCCGACCCGAAATGAATGCGAAGGTGGCGTTTTTGCCGAGCCAAGGAGATAACAAAACGCCCCGCGGATCGAATGCGGCGCTTGTCCCTCAAAACGCCGTCCGCGATCGTGAGGGGAAGAAGTATGTCCTGATCGCGTTCGACGGGAAGGTTCTGGCCCGCGAGGTCCGGATGGCGGGTCAGCGCAGCGGGGGCGTCATGGTCGAGGGACTGACGGGCGGCGAAAATATCATCGTGAACCCACCGGCCGGATTGAAAGAAGGGAACCGGATCCGGCTGAAGGAATCCAAGTGAAAGGACCTTGTTGATGCCGACCGTTGCAGAGGAGCCGAAGGGAACCGCCGCCATTCCCAAAAGGATTGTTCAGGCGCGCGGTGTAAGCCGCGTATTCCGGCGCGACAGTTTTGAGGTCAAGGCTTTGGATGAGGCTTCCCTGGAGATCACGGCGGGGGACTTCCTCGCTTTGATGGGTCCCTCGGGCTCCGGCAAGACCACCCTGCTGAATCTGATTGCGGCCATCGATCATCCCACCTCCGGTGAACTCTTGGTCATGGGGGAGAATATCTTCCGGCTCAACGACAAGGAAATTTCACGCTGGCGCAACGAGCACATCGGCTATGTCTTTCAGACCTTCAATCTGATCCCGGTCCTCACCGCGGCGGAAAACGTGGAACTCCCTTTGCTGCTGACGGGTCTTTCCAAATCCCAGAGGAAAGAGCACGTCACCACCTCGCTGAAGCTGGTGGGGCTTGAAGATCGAGTGAACCATTTGCCCAAGCAGCTTTCCGGCGGCCAGGAACAACGCGTCGCGATTGCCCGCGCCATTGTGACGGATCCGACCCTTGTTCTGGCGGATGAGCCGACCGGCGACCTGGACAGCCATTCCGCCACTGAGGTTTTGGAGATCCTGAAACGCCTCAACGAGGACTTCCACAAGACCATCGTCATGGTGACCCACGATCCCCATGCCGCCGCTTACGCCCACACCACAAGGCATTTGGAGAAGGGACAATTGTTGCCAGCGTGAGACGAGGTGTCGGGTGTTAGGTGTTAGTTGGGCACTTCGTATACGACCCGTGGCAACGTGACGTCGGTTCAGAGGTGGCTCAATGGGACGTGGTTGACGACCAGCCACCAATATGACGATGCCGGCAATGTCGTGCAAACGACCGATCCACGGGGTTTTTCCACGACATTCAGCTATGCCGACTCATGGGGCAACTCAAGCTGTGCGCCATCCCTCGGGAAGGCGGCCGCCTATCTGACCACCCTGACGACTCCCGCCGCGCCGAATGTCCCCACGGGGCTGGTCACGCACTACACCTATGATTCGTGTCGGGGAAAACCGCTGTCGACCTCCGATCCCAACGGGCAAACGACAAGCTACGCTTACAACGATTCGCTGGATCGGCTGACTCACGCCTCATTTCCCGACGGAGGGGGCATGACGTTTGTCTACGCCGACATCTTCCCCAATCTGACGGTCGAAACGAGACGCGATAAGGATTCATCAAATGATCAAGTGATTAGAACTCTGACGAAATACGATGGTTTGGGCCGGGTGATTCAGACGCAGTTGGAGAGCGATCCGCAAGGGATCGTCTATGTCGACACCACCTACGACGGGCTGGGGCGCAAACACACGGTGTCGAATCCGTATCGATTGACGACCGATCCGACTTACGGGATCACCACCTTTGGCTACGACGCCCTGTCGCGGATCACGTCGGTGACGACGCCGGATGGGGCGGGGATGGCGACCGGCTACAGCGGGAATGCCACCACGGTGACCGATCCGGCCGGCAAATCAAGGAAGAGCTTGAGTGACGGGCTGGGCCGTTTGACCCAGGTGATCGAAGACTCTCTTGGATTGGGGTATCCGACCAATTATACTTATGATGCGCTGGACGATCTGAAAACGGTCATGCAAGGGGGCCAAACGCGCAGCTTTTCCTATGATTCCTTGAAACGCCTCACCACCGCTACCAATCCCGAGAGCGGAACAGTGAACTACACCAGCTATGACGGCAATGGGAACCTGCTCTCGAAGACCGATGCGCGCGGGATCATCACGAGTTATCAGTATGATGCCTTAAATCGCCTGACGAATAA